>JANXLO010000171.1 GCA_025355115.1 Chthonomonadaceae bacterium | reverse complement strand
GAGCCTGCGCCTGCGTCGTCGCTTCGGTGCTGAACAAAAAAACTGGCCGCAACGTTCTAGTCCATCTTCCCGGCGGAGACCTGCGCGTGGAATGGACAGGCGATGACCGTGTGCTTATGACTGGCCCCGCCGAAGAGGTATTCCAGGGTGACATCGTTGTCTAACAGCGCCGTTAAATTAAATGGAAACGTAATCGGGGTCGATGTCGGGACAGGAAGCGCACGCGCCGGAGTGTTCAATCTGGCTGGCGTTCTTCTCGCCTCCGCTGTCGAGCCAATAGAGACATGGAAGCCGCGCCCAAATTTCGTTGAGCAGTCTTCAGAAGATATCTGGATGGCGGTCGGAAGAGCGATCCAATCCTGTCTGGCTCAAAGTGGCTGCGCGCCTGAAAGCATTCTCGGCATAAGCTTCGATGCCACATGCTCTCTTGTCGTGCTTGACAGTTCAGATCGACCTCTGACCATCGACATCCAGGGCGAAGCACAGCGTAATATCATCGTCTGGATGGATCATCGCGCCCAGGCAGAAACGGACATCATCAACTCAGGCGATTACGATGTGCTGAAGCACGTTGGCGGGAGGCTGTCACCAGAGATGGAGACGCCAAAACTTCTATGGATCAAGAAGCATCTGCCCCATACTTGGGCGCAGGCTGGCAAATTCTTTGATCTAGCAGATTTTCTCACATATCGCGCCTGCGGCAGCAATGTCCGTAGCCTCTGCACCTCAGTCTGCAAATGGACGTATTTGGGCCATGAAGGCACAGGCGGACGTTGGGACAGGGCCTATCTCAATGCCATCGGGATTGCCGACGCTTTCGACAGCCAAAAAATCGGCGACGATATTCGGCCGATGGGAACTCCGCTCGGTCTGCTGACGGAGCAGTCAGCCTCTGAGCTTGGACTTACGACGGCCTGCGCCGTGGGTGTAGGCATCATCGACGCTCATGCTGGCGGACTTGGGCTTCTTGGGGCTATCTGGGCTGATGATCCCACGTGCGATCCTGCCCGCCTCGAAACCGCCCTAGCGTTGATCGGGGGAACTAGCAACTGCCACATGGCTGTCTCCCGTCAGGCGAAATTCATTTCGGGAATCTGGGGGCCATACTTCGGGGCCATGCTGCCCGATATGTGGCTTACGGAAGGCGGACAGAGCTCGGCAGGAAGTGCAATCGACCATGTCATAGCGGATCATGCCTACGCCCCCACCCTACGAACGAAAGCAATGGAGGCGAACGTCTCCGTCTACGAACTTCTGAACACCGAGCTTGAGAGATTAGCTCGCGATCAACATCTTCCCTTCCCGGCTCTCTTGACACGAGACATCCACATCCTCCCCTATTTCCTTGGCAATCGTTCGCCGAACGCGGATTCTCATGCTACCGCGACCATTGAAGGACTGACTCTCGATGAGTCGTTAACGTCTCTGGCGCTCCGCTACTACGCTGCCGTGCAAGCAGTCGCTTACGGAACCCGCGACATCGTCCGCGCTATGAATGCCGCCGGGTATCAGATTACCTCCTTGTTCGTGACAGGCGGCGGCACTAAGAATCCGGTCTGGCTGCAAGAGCACGCCGATGCCACAGGCTTGACCCTTCTTCTGGCCCGCGAGCCAGAAGCAGTTCTGCTCGGCACGGCAATTTTAGCGGCTACTGGAGCGGGTGCGTACCTCTCCGTTCAACACGCTATGCGAGCGATGAGCGCTACGGGTGAGTCCGTGCGTCCAAATCAGGCGACGGCAACATATCATGAAGCGAAATTCGAAATCTTTCGAGATATGTACAGTGAACAACGGCATCGCCGGGAGCGCATGGCCTCATTTGGTAATCTATGACAAAGGGAGTGCAGAATATGGCGGTTGAACCGGTTTTTATTGCGACCTGGCGCTTTGGCGTCCCGGCGTGTCTGGCTGGCTGGCAGAAGCTCATGGCGGGATGCTCCGCGCTCGATGCAATAGAGGCTGGCGCAAATGTGACTGAGGATGATACGAGCGTGAACTCTGTCGGGAATGGCGGCCTGCCGAACTCCGAGGGTGAAGTCGAGCTTGATGCTGCGATCATGGACGGATCGACCCACGCCGCCGGAGCAGTGGCGGGACTTACACGGACTGGTCGGCCAATATCAGTCGCACGCCGGGTTATGGAAGTCACGCCGCACGTTATGCTGGTCGGAGGTAAGGCGCAAGAGTTTGCCCGAGCGCAGGGCTTCCCCGATGCGGATCTGATGTCCGACGAAAGCCGACGCCGCTGGGAAGCATGGCAGAAAGAGCAGTCTTCAGCCGCAGTTGCTCACTTCGACAAGACGCCGGATGCAGCACCTGCCATGTCACCGGACGAAGTCTCGACCCCTGACGATCACGATACAATCGGGCTATGTGCACTCGATGCGAATGGCGATCTCGCGGTCGGATGCACCACGAGCGGAATGGCGTGGAAACTACCCGGACGTGTCGGCGACTCCCCTATTATCGGATCAGGCCTCTATGTCGACAATGCGATCGGCGCAGCGGCAGGCACTGGGTATGGCGATGAAATGATGAAGGCATGCGTGTCATATCGTGTCGTCATGCTCATGGAGAGAGGGCTCTCTCCGGAGGAGGCCTGCATCGAAACCCTGCGGTATCTCCTACGCAAACGTCCCTCCGATCAACATGGATACTATGGAGCTGCTCTCATCGCTCTCAGAAAGGACGGAGTCGTGGGTGCCGCGGCCACTCTGTCTGGATTCGGTGCTCCTGATCGTCTGTGGCAATGGGCTGTGATTCGTGGCACCGGTATCGAGGGTCAACCTGCCTCCGTCGTTCTGCATGAAGGCATTTACGTCACTTCGGATAAGATCATCTCCACCCTCACCCCATGAAGCACGTCATTATTGGAACTGCGGGTCACGTCGATCACGGCAAGACTACTCTTATCAAAGCGCTCACCGGGACGGACACGGATCGCTTGAAAGAGGAGCAAGCCCGTGGCATGACGATCGATCTCGGCTTCGCCTCGCTGCGGCTGCCCGACGGTACGATTGCAGGGATCGTGGATGTTCCGGGCCACGAACGCTTCCTGAAAAACATGCTCGCCGGCGTAACTGGAGTTGACGTCGTGCTTCTGGTCATTGCGGCCGATGAGAGCGTGATGCCGCAGACTGTTGAGCATCTGGACATTCTCCGTCTGCTCGATGTACGCAATGGAGTCGTTGCTCTTACTAAGATGGATATGGTGGACAAAGAGTGGACTGACGCTGTTGAAGAGGATGTGCGCGCAAGGCTTGCGGGCACTTTCCTGTCAGAAGCTCCGATAATCCGTGTTTCAGCGACGACGGGCAAAGGAGTCGAAGCCCTCAAACGAGCGCTCATGCAGGCTGTAAGTCGAGCTGAGGCGCGAAATAGCTCCCTCCCCTTCCGCCTTCCCATCGATCGCGTGTTCACCCGCCTTGGTTTCGGTACAGTCGTCACTGGCACACTGGTGGCAGGCAAACTCACTGTGGGGGACAGCGTAGAGATATCACCGCATGGGCTTTCATCGCGAGTGCGAGGCCTTCAGGTGCACGGGCTGAAGGTAAGCGAAGCTCAGGCTGGAACTAGGATCGCCGTCAATCTGCATGGCATTGAGGTAGCAGACATCGAGCGCGGCGCGCAGTTGACGGCCCCTGAATCGCTTCCGGCCACGTCTGTGTTTGACGCT
>JANXLO010000143.1 GCA_025355115.1 Chthonomonadaceae bacterium | reverse complement strand
GGCGTCAAGCTGCGCCACGCTCGCCTCGCCGCCTTCGGCAGCACCTGCCGCCCCGATGTCCGCCCGGAGGACGATGCGCAGGTGCAGAAGCTCCTAGCCGCCGAGACGCCCGTCGTCACCAACGTCGGCAAGTCGTGGGATACGCACGTCACCGTCGCGCTCAAGACCACTCTCGCGGAGAACGTGCGCATGATCGGCGACACAGTTCTCTTCCTGAAAAGCAAGGGCAAAGCCGTCTTCTTCGATGCGGAGCACTTCTTCGACGGCTCCAGGCGCAACTTCGACTACACCCTTCTCTGCCTGCGAGCCGCCGCCGACGCGGGCGCGGACTGCCTCGTTCTGTGCGACACCAACGGCGGAACGCTGCCGGACGAGGTCACCGAGGTCGTGCGCAGAGTGCGAGCTCTCCTGCCTGACACCCCCCTCGGCATCCATACCCACAACGACGCGCAGTGCGGCGTCGCCAACGCCCTCGCAGGCATCCGTGAGGGCGCTGTTCAGGTGCAGGGAACCGTCAACGGCTACGGCGAGCGGTGCGGCAACTGCGATCTCATCCCCGTCATCGCGGCCCTGCGCCTCAAGCTCGGATACGACTGCCTGCTCCCCGAATCTATCGAGCACCTGACTGGCCTGTCGCAGTACGTCGATGAGGTCGCGAACCTGACGCCCGATACGCGCCGCCCTTACGTCGGCAAGAGCGCGTTCGCCCACAAGGGCGGCCTCCACACCGACGCTGTGCTGAAAGGTGCGAGCTACGAGCACATCGAGCCGGAAGCGGTCGGCAACTCCCGCCGGATCCTCGTCTCGGAGCTAGCCGGAGGCAGCAGCATCGCGAGCAAAGCGGCAGAGTTCGGCTTCGAGATCGACCGCAAGTCCCCGGAAGCGCGCGCCCTGCTCAAGCTCATCACCGAGCGCGAGCACGAAGGCTACTCCTACGAAGGCGCTGAGGGCTCGTTCGAGCTGCTGATAAAGCAGTCGGTCGGAGCCTACCGTCGCCTGTTCGAGCTGAAGGGCTTCCGCTGCATCGTAGAAAAACGGGGCAGCGACGAGGAGCCGATCACGGAGGCGACCGTCAAGATCGTCGTGGACGGCCAAGAACGACTCACCGTCGCGGAGGGCGACGGCCCCGTCCATGCGCTCGACGGCGCGCTCCGCAAAGCCCTCAGCGAGTTCTATCCCGAGCTTCAGCAGATAAAGCTGACCGATTTCAAAGTGCGCGTCGTCAACACCCGCGAGGGCACCGCGGCCAAGGTGCGCGTCATCATCGACAGCGCCGATGGCGAGCAGTCCTGGAGCACCATCGGGGTCTCGACCAACGTCATCGAGGCCAGTTGGCTCGCCCTGCTGGACGGCGTCGTCTACGGCCTGCTGCGCTGCGATAAGTAGCTCGGTTCGCCCCGAAGTTGAGCAATTCGGAGCAGGCACTTGACAGGAGCCCGCTGATTTCTTATAATAGGGTGAAGAAGTCACGGCGTAACGATGCTCGCTCTCATCACGTCTAAAAAATGAGAGATTTTGTGTGCCGATCCGCCTTTCGCAGCACCGCTTATTCCCACCACCAGACAGGGGGTTTCCAGATGATGACGCTTCCGCGTATCCGTTTTTCGTGGGCGCATCCGCGCCGACAGAAGACTTTCAGCAGGGGAGCCGTGGCCGCAGTCGCCGCGCTCTCGTTCCTATCCATCGCCGGGACGACGCTGACCGTGCGGCCCGCAGTCGCGCAGGGCTCCAGCTCAGCGGTGCAGACTCCGATGGCCGTGCTCTGGAAATACAATGGGCTTGGCTACAGCAACAATCCTGCGGCTCCGATATACGCCGACGGCACGATCTACTACGCCTCGGGCAAGATCCTCTACGCGGTGGACGCCAGACAGGGCGCGCTCAAATGGCGCTTCCCCGCCGACTCCGCTTCAACGCTCTCTGAAGCTGTCATCGCTGCTCCGGTCATCGCCGGCGACACGCTCTATGTCGGCGCGCTGGACGGCCTCTACGCCTTTGACGCCGCGGCCGGCACCAAGAAGTGGTACATCAATATTCCAGGCGGCGTCACCAACTCCCCCGTAGTCGTCGGCAAGACAGTCTTCGCGGCAGGCCAGAATAACCGCCTCTACGCCGCCAACACCGCGACCGGCGATTTCATCCCCGGCGTATGGAGCATGAAGGGCAAAGAGGGCGTGGACATGGGCGGCGATGTGATCGCCGGCATGACCGCGGCGGACGGCTATCTCTACTACGTCACTGGCAACCAGGTGCTGCATAAGGTCGACCTCAGCAGCGGCGTGCAGCGATATGCCAACCGCGTCGAGGGCGATATCCGCGCCGCACTTCCCGCCGTCACAGGCGAGACGTTCTACCTCATCACCGGCAGCACCCTCTCGAAATATCGAACCAACGGCGTGCGGCTCTGGCCCCTGCGTCTGCCCAACGATGCCGTCGCCCCGCCCGCAACCGATGCCGCAGGCAACGTCTACGTCGTCACCGCCGACCGCTACGTCTACGCGATCAACCCGAGCGGCGGCAGCCTCTGGCGGAAATCCGTGCGCGTCGATGAGGAGGTTTTGACGGCCCCCGTCGTCGTTGACAATCTGCTGATCGTCGCGACTGCCCTTGGCGGAGTCAACGCGTTTGACACCGCGACCGGCGCGCTCAAATGGAGCTATATCCTCACTCCCAGCGGCACGAATGCAAGCTACCTGCCCACAGTCACCAATGTCGCCGCGACCCCTCTTGTGGCGGACGGCAGCCTCTACATTCTCTCCGACGACGGATCGCTGACGGCCTTCCGGCACGACGCACCCGATTCTCAGCCGCCGACCATCACGCAGATGGTGCCAGAGCCGGGTGATGCGCTCAATGGGCGTCCTCCGTTCCATATCAGCGCACGAGTGGGCGACGTCGGCTCTGGAATCGACATTTCCAGCCTCCACGTCAAGCTCGATGGCAAGGACTTGCCTCGCCGGATTCAGGGCGTCGACGCGGGCGACAAGGAGGGATTCTCCTGGGATCCCAATGACGGCAGCGTCGAGTACTACACGCAGGAGAGCGGCGCAGGCAGAGGCTCCAGCCTCGTCGACGGCCATCACAGCGTCAGCATATCCGTGAAGGACTGGATGGGCAACCTCGCCACCAAAACCTGGAGCTTCGTCATTGACGACACGGTGCCGCGCAGGGCGATGAAACGCGCAAATTCCGCGAACGGCGGCAGCAAATCGGGCACCAAGGGCGGCTCGCGCGGCCCCGGCGGCGCGGGCGCGACACCCGGCGGGCCCGGAGGCGGCGAATAGTTCCCGCATGTCCGTCTCGAACGCAGAACCCGACGCTCCGCTGACCTCCGCATCCTCCTCTGAACCTCAGTCCCCCTCCACGCCGTTGGAGGGGGACGCTCTGCTTGCCTGGCTCCATCTTGCCAATGTCCCGCTCGTCCCTCGTCTGGCGAACGCGGTGCTAGCCCATTTCAACGGTGACCCGCAGCGTGTTTTCGACGCTGCCGATTCGGAGTTCGACGAGATAATTGGCTTCCAGGCCCGGCATTTGGTTCGGCTGCGCGACCCGCTTACGCTGCCGACAGATCGTCAGGTGGCCTGGATGATGAAGCAGAACGTTTGGCTCGCCCTTCGCGGCCAGCCAGCCTATCCGGAAGCCCTGGAGGTATTGACCGATCCTCCGCCGATGTTGTTCGTGCGAGGCACATTGGAGTCCGGGGACAGCCGAAGCGTCGGGATGGTGGGCTCGCGGCATGCGACACCCTACGGTCGCTCTGTCGCGGAGCGATTTGCCCGTGAGCTGGCGGAGCAGGGCGTAACGGTGATAAGCGGGGGAGCGGTGGGAATCGACGCTTCGTCCCATAGAGGCGCCCTTTCGGGCGGGGGCCGGACGCTGGCGTTTCTGGGATGTGGTCTTGATGTGGACTACCCGCGTGAGAACCGCAGCCTGTTCGAGCAGATCAGGGAGCATGGGGCGATGATCTCTGAAAACCCTCTGGGAGCGCAGCCGGAGGCCTGGCGGTTTCCCGCCCGCAACCGGCTCATCAGCGCGATGTCACTCGGTGTGCTGGTCGTGGAGGCTCCGAAGCAGAGCGGAGCTCTCATCACGGCCCGGTTTGCGGCGGAGCAAAACCGCATAGTGATGGCGATCCCCGGCAACATAGACCGCCCCACGAGCGTGGGCTGCAACGACCTGCTGAAGGAGGGCGCGGCCCTCATCACCGAGACGATCGATGTGCTCCGAGCCGTGGATCTTCTCCCGGTCAGCACCGGAGCGCAGGGCATCCTCGAACTGCGCGAACGCCGCGCCACATTGGAATCTGTGCCAAACGACTCCTCTGATCACGAAGCCTCGAACGAGGTGACTACGCCTGACCTTAGCGCGCTTATTGCTGCGTTGCCCCCGACACGTCAGAGGCTGATGGAGTGCCTGACCCAGACGCCCCAGCACGTCGATATGATCGCGCAGATGGCGGACATGTCCTCCACCGACGCAGGCATCGAGATGCTCTTCCTCGAGCTCGAAGGCTTCGTCCGTCGTCTCCCGGGAAACACATACATCCGAGCCTTCGCCTGAAAACACCTATACAAGACTAGAGGCTCAGGCCAGCAGCTCTTTGATTACTTTGCCCTCCACATCGGTCAGGCGGAAGTCTCGGCCTGCGTAGCGATAAGTCAAGCGCTCGTGGTCAAGGCCTAACAGATGCAGGATGGTGGCCTGGAGGTCGTGGATGGGGACAGGGTTGTCGGTGACGTTGAAGCCGAGGTCGTCCGTGCCGCCGTAGGACAGACCACGCTTCATGCCGCCGCCCGCCAGCCACATCGTGAAGGCCTGGGGGTGATGGTCGCGCCCCTGGCTTCGGCCAAGGCCCGCGTTTGTCTCGCCCATGGGTGTACGCCCGAACTCCCCGCCCCACACTACAAGCGTGTCGTCAAGCAGGCCCCGCTGCTTCAGATCCTTCACCAATGCAGCCGAGGCGCGGTCGGTCGCGGCGCAGTTGCTCCTCAGGTTGCCCGCCACGTCAGAATGCGCGTCCCAGCCCTCGTGGTAGATATTCACGAAGCGCACCCCACGCTCGATCAGTCGGCGAGCAAGGAGGCAAGCCCTCGCGAAGGACGGCTTGTCAGGATCGGCGCCATACATCTCAAGTGTCGCCTTCGACTCCGATTTCAGATCCATTAGCTCCGGCGCGGAGGTCTGCAGGCGATACGACATCTCATAGGCGGCGATGCGCGCCGCAATCTCCGGGTCGCCCTCCCGCGCCATCTCCCGCCGATTGAACTCTCCCACCAGATCTATCGTATCCCGCTGAAGCTTCGCGTCTACACCTGCGGGGCGGTTGACGTCCAGAATGGCATCGCCTTGATTGCGCAGACGAACGCCGGAGTAGATGGTCGGCAGGAAGCCGCCCGACCAGTTGGCCGCGCCTCCGCTGATGCCCGCCCCTGTGGACATGACGACGAATGCGGGCAGATCGTTGGTCTCCGCGCCCAGGCCGTAAGTCACCCAGGAGCCGATGCTGGGCCGACCCGGCTGCGCGAACCCGGTGTTCATCAGTATCTGCGCGGGGGCATGGTTGAACTGATCGGTCTTCATGGACTTGAGGATGCAGATGTCGTCCACAACCTCTGCCAGATGCGGCAGCATCTCCGAGAGCTCGGCTCCGCTCTGCCCGTGCTTTGCGAACGGGAAGCGCGGCCCCAGAACGGCGGCGTCGGAGCGAATGAAGGCATAGCGCTGCCCCTTGATGACCGAGGGCGGAATCGGCTTGCCCTCCAGCTTCGTCAGTTCGGGCTTGTAGTCGAACAGATCAAGTTGGCTCGGCGCGCCGGCCATGAAGAGATGGATGACGCGCTTCGCCTTCGGCGCGAAATGCGGCTTCCGGGCTGCCAGCGGATTCGCGCCTTTGACGCCGTCCGCCTGCGCGCTCTGCGTCGCGAAGGCGTCCGTCAGCAGCGAAGCCAGCGCGATCTTTCCGATCCCCACGCCGCACTCTTGAAAGAAGTGTCTCCTGGCGATATGCAGTTTCTGGTTGTCTTGTTCGTTCATGATTTTTCCTGACCGAGCACAGTTTCGCACAGGGAAGTCTTACTTCTTGTTAATGCTTGGTGATCGCCTCGTCCAGATTGAGCAGAGATCTCGCGAGCGCCGTCCACGCCGCTCGAGAGTTCGCATCTCCTTCGCCTACTCCCGCCACTTTCGCCGCGTCCAGCTCTCCCTTTTCGAAGCGACCTTTCTGCATGGTGAAGTACTGAGCCAGCAACGCGGTCTCTTCACCGGTAGGAGGGCGGGTGACGCAGCGTCGGAACAGAAGGGCGATGCGCTCCTCCACTGTCCCTGACTGTGCGGCCATCAGTCGGCCGAGCGCCTGCGCAGCCTCGATGAACACCTGATCGTTGAGCATAGCCAGCGCTTGTAGGGGAGTGTCTGAGACTTCGCGACGCGCCACGCAGACGTCCCCGCTCGGGGCGTCGAATGTCGTGAACATCGCGTAGGGAGCAGTGCGCTTGCTGAAGGTGTAGAGGCCGCGACGATAACGATCCTCGCCCTCGCTCACCTTCCAATCCAGCGGTCCGTATGTTCCCTCGGAAGTGACGCCCGGCGGCTGTGGCGGGAATACGCTTGGGCCTCCGATCCGGCGCGACAACAACCCGCTCGCGGTGAGGGCAGAATCCCGGACGAGCTCGGCATCTAGCCGGAAGCGCGGCCCGCGAGTCAGCAATCGGTTTTCAGGATCGTGCGCCAGGAGCTCCGGCGTGATTCGCGACGACTGCCTATAGGTACTGCTAGTCACGATCAGATGATGAAGCTGCTTCAGCGACCATCCCAGGCCAGCAGAAGCGCCTGCCTTCCCTGCCTGCCCTCTAGAGCTGCCGGTGACTGGGGAGGCGAACTGAACCGCCAGCCAGTCGAGAAGTTCGGGGTGTGAGGGCGGCTCGCCCTGATAGCCAAAATCCTGGACGGTGCGAACGAGCCCTGCCCCGAATAGCGCGGCCCATTGGCGATTGACGGCGACGCGGGCGGTCAGCGGATTCTGCGACGAGGCCAGCCAACGGGCGAATGTGAGACGGTCGGCAGGCTTTCGCGATGACGGAAGGCCGGGCAGAATGGCGGGAACGCCCGCGGTCACCGTCTCCTCGCGTTGCAAAAATTCGCCCCGGTGATGCACCTGCGTGAGGCGGGGATAGTCGGCAGGGCGTTCGGCGAATGCCAGCGCGGTCGGGTAGGCGGGCATGCTGCTGCGGAGTTGCGCAATAGAGGCTCGCTCCGGCTCCAGCTCTGGCGCGATCGACAGATAGTGTCGGAGGAGACGCGCCTGCTGATCGTCCGTGCGCTGTGGCGCCGGGGTCCGCAAGGCCTCCTCAATGTCCGCAGGGAGGCCTGCACCCACGGGACGGGGATCAGAGGTGACGGCGATACGGAATCGGCCCAGAGCAGCCGCGTAGTACTGCTCGAAGTCGAGTTGCACGGTGAAGGCATCCGCGGTCAGCGGCTGGGCAAGCCTGAAGACCGCGATGGACGTCTGGCCCTGGCGCCCGCTAATGCTCCAGCCGGTCTGCGGATTCCCGTCGATGGCTCCCTGCGCCGAGCCGACGCTCTGCGCCGCGCCCGCCCATTTCACGGGCTTGCCGCCGACGAGCAAAGCGATCTCACTCAGGAAAAAGTCGCCTGCTGTGCCCTCGTAGAAGACCCGCCCTGGGCCGCGGTTCGGCAGGTGGTCGTCGGCCATCGCCTCGAGGCGCAACGCGGTGAGCGGCTTGCCATCGGTGTGCAGCTGAAGGGTGTAGACGTCGTGCTTCGTCATGTCCCCATCGGCAACGACAGAGCCATCGGGCAGTATTCTGAGGCGGGGCAGGTTGCTTGCCGCCTTGACAGGGCGAAGCGTCTGCCAATCGACCGCG
>JANXLO010000142.1 GCA_025355115.1 Chthonomonadaceae bacterium | reverse complement strand
GCCGCGCCAAAGTCGCGCGCTCCATAGAGCAGACCCATCGTGAAAAAACCAATATTTTGCGGGGCGTCGGTAAAGTTCTTATGTCCGATCTCATGCTGAACGCTCTCACGAGCCTCGAGCCAGGATCCCCCACGTCCCGTCACGGTCATAACGGTCTTGACGGCGCGGGCGGTACGACAAGTGCGTGGAATCATCGCCAAGCCTATGGTGAGGAGCGTGAAAGAGTCGCTCAGAAAGAATGCAGCACTGCCGATGGCTGCGAGGAACATAGCGGCCCAGACGCCCTCTTCACTGTGATCGAGCTTGGCATCGTGGTAGGCGTAGGCTGCGGCGACCTGCGGCGCTCCCGGAGCGAGCATGGCCCAGAGGTCTGCCCTCATCATCCCGCCTGTCCCATGCCGAAACCAGTTCGCATACGAGCCAGAAGCTGGCGGCGGAACACCTCGCCGAAGGTTCAGAACCGCATAACCGAACTCGTCCTGCGGGTAGTCGAGATGCTCCAGCCAGGCTACAGCGAGATCTGCAGGCGCGATATCAGGTCCGCACTCCTCCAGCGCAGAGAGCCAGACGAGCGGAAAATCGATGGCGAGGCTAGCGACAGGCTGACCGGGGATTGGATTATAGTAGTTGCTGCGGCCAGGCGTTAGCAGCCCTCGCATACCAGCACCAAGCGTGACGCCCGCGCTTTTCCCCTGCCATGCCCCCAGCACCTTATCGTAGTAGTTCTCTGCCGTAAGCGTCAAAGCCGCCATATCGTATCACCGCCTCCTGCCTATTTGATTCGGGGCCTGTAAATCCTCATCCTCAGGATTATAGCCCCTCCGCTCCGAGTCGTCAAGAAGTGGAAGATAGAATGCTCACTGTAGCCATCCATCAGTCATCCTTGAATCCACTATACGTGAAAGTCGGGCAGGAATGCATCTCTGAGCAACGCTGACTACCTTTCCTCTGGCTTTACTTTAGCGGGAGGCGCACCGTGAAAACTGAGCCGGAGCCCAGTGCACTGGCGACGGCGATGTTTCCGCCATGCGATTCTGCAACCCAGCGGGCGATATTCAGGCCCAGTCCGCTTCCGCCCTGTTCTCGACTCCTCCCGGAGTCAACCCGATAGAAACGATCGAAAAGGAAAGGGAGGTGCTCGTCGCCTATTCCTGATCCGGTGTCCGAAACGGAGAAGACTGCATTCCTGCCGGCCCCCATCCTCTCAGTTTTGAGGGCAAGGGTTACCTGCCCCCCCTCAGGTGTGTAAAGGATCGCATTATGAATAAGATTTGTGAACAGTTGCTGCAGCCACAGGGCATCGCCCTCCATAATGACATCTTCCATCTCGGCAAAATCGAGCGTAATGTTCTTCCGGCTCGCCAGCCTCTCTAGCGTCTCGAAAGCGGCGAGGACTATCTCGTGCAGCGCGACCGGCTCCTGCTTCAGCCGCACCTGATCCGCATCGGCCCGCGAAAGAAGCAGCAAATTATTCACGATGGTGGACAGTCGCTCCGTCTCGGCAATAATGCTCTCTAGCGTTAGCCGAATATCGGGGGGAGTCGACGTTGACATGAGCGCGACCTCCGCCTCGCCGCGAATCGCGGTCAAGGGGGTCTTGAGTTCATGGGAAGCATCAGCAGTGAAACGCTCAATTTGCTGGAAGCTGCGATCCAGCCGCGCGATCATCTCATTTAGCGCAGCCGCGAGCCGCCCGATCTCGTTGTCCGTCCGGGCAGGCGCTATGCGCAAATCGAGACGGTTGCTGCCGATGCTGAGCGCGGCGCGGGTCATCTCATCAACAGGACGCAATGACCGCCCTACAAGCGCCCAACCGCCGAGCAGTGCGATGAGAAAAATTGAAGGAGTCAGCACGAGAAGGATGAATAGCGCGCGCTGCAATGCTCCCTCCACTCCCTCCACCGATGCGCCGACCTGCACCAAATATGGAATCCGATCGCCGAGCATGACTGGCAGTGTAACCATGCGGACAGGATACTGGCCGAGGGTAGTCACGGTGTCGAAGACGGGGCGGGCGGTCGTTCGACAGGCCAGGAGAGTTTCCGAGGGAACCGGGAGCCTATTGGTGCGTAGAGCGTCCGAAATGGCGACAGCATGCCCCTCGGGATCGATCACCTGCACATAGCGGCCCCATGACTGAAGATCGTTATTGTCGATGAAGCGGCGCTCGGTGTCGGGATCGAGAGGCTGATCACCATGAAGAGTATGATAGTGATAGACGGCGGAAGCGATGTCTTTGCTTGTCGTCTCAGCGAACTCAGTAAGCGCAGCATCCGCGCTGTGATTGAGGTACTCGCGAAGCAGGAGGTATGTAAAGGCGGCAAGCAGGAGCAAGGTCAATGCAAGCAACAGGCCGTGCCATAACGCGAGCTGGGCGCGCAGACTTCGCGGTCGAAGCCTCGAGAAAAGTGAGAATCGCTTCGTCACAGGCATCGACAGGCTAACTGTTCCCTCCCGCAGTTGGCTTGGAGAGTGCCCTTGCGCATTGCTCACTCGCCTACTCCGGCTCTTCACGCAGGACGTATCCTACCCCGCGCACTGTATGCAGCAGCTTCTTCGCTGCCTGTGCGTCCACTTTTTTGCGCAGGAAGTTCATGTATACCTCCAGTACATTGCTGCTGGCATCGAAATCATAGCCCCATACGCTCTCAAGAATCGCGGTTCGAGTATAGACTTGACCAGGATGACGCAATAGCAGTTCGAGGAGAGCATACTCTTTATTAGTTAACTCTATGCTTCGCCCATCGCGGTGAACAGCACGGGTGGCGGGATCAAGCGACAGGCCCGCATACTCCTGGCGCGGCATGCGATTGGCGTTCGACTGCCTCCTCAAGAGAGCTCGCAGGCGGGCAAGCAGCTCATCGAACGCGAAGGGCTTGGGCAAATAGTCGTCGCACCCGCTGTCGAGACCCTGCACTCTATCCTCCAAAGCACTGCGTGCTGTGAGCGCGAGCACTGGTGAAGTGACCCCACGATGGCGCAGTTCCCGGACGACCGAAAACCCGTCGCGTCCCGGAAGCATGATATCCAGCACGATAGCCGCATACTCATTGATAAGTGCATGCTCCAGACCCTCTTCGCCGGTATGCACGACATCGACGGTATACGACGACTGCTCAAGCCCCTGCTTCAGAAAACTAGCAACCTTCTTTTCATCCTCGACAACCAGTATCCGCATAGCGCTACCCCATCTCGGACTTCCATGCACTTCTCACAGTATACCGCCCTGCCCGCCAATCCCCCAAATTCACCCAATGCTCAATCAACGAAAGCGAGAATAAGGAACGGACAGTAGGGAAGTGCAAAAAGGAGGGGGAAGCTCGCGTGCGCGCGATCTCTCCTTCCTTCTTCCTCCTGCTTTCTGCACGGACGGCTGAAGTTCCTGTGAACTGCTCTAATGAGGTGGGTCGGCGTGGAGGTGATCGTAGACTATTTCGGCGAGTTTGAGGGTCATACCAGGAGCCTCTGCGAGTTCCGCAACAGCTAGTTCTTTCATTTTGCGGACGCTGCCGAAGTGAAGCTGAAGAGCTTTGCGGCGCTTGGGGCCTATGCCGGGGATATCGTCGAGGACAGAGTGGGTGGCCTTTTTGCCGCGTAGCTGCGCCTGAAAAGTATTGGCGAAGCGGTGGGCCTCGTCGCGGATGCGCTGAACAAGATAGAGTGCCTGCGATGTGCGGGACAAAATGACGGGATCAGGTTCATCGGGCAAGAAGAGGTGCTCGAACTGCTTTGCGAGACCAGCTAGCGGAACCGCGATTCCCGCCTCCTCCATCGCCGCCAAGGCAGAAGAGACCTGCCCACGCCCGCCATCGACAATCAACAGATCGGGCAGGCGGTTGAATCGCGGATTGTCGCTCTTCGCCTCCAGAAGGCGGCGAAGCACTACTTCCTTCATGCTGGCGAAGTCATTGGGCTTGCTGTCTTCGCGCTTGATCTTGAAGCGCCGGTACTCCTGTTTGTTCATGTGGCCGTTTTCGCAGACGACCATCGAGGCAACCTGATTCTCCCCCTGCGTGTTGGAGATGTCGAAACACTCGATGCGCTTGGGAGGCTCCGCGAGGCCCAGCGCCTCGGCTAGCTCCTTCAGGGCACGCTCGGTGCTGCCGAGCTTCGCGCGCATCTCAGCTTTCATCTGCTCCAGTGCATGACCTGCGTTCTCAGTCGCCATATCGACGAGCCGTTTTTTGTCGCCACGGACGGGGACGCTGATCTCGACTTTCCGCCCCTTCTTCTGACGAAGCCAGCTCTGGACGATGGCGATCTCGTCCATGTCACAGGGGAGGAGAATCTCCTGTGGAATGAAGTTCGCACCCTGATAGTACTGCGTAACGAACTGTGAGACGACCTCGCTCTGAGTCTCTTCGCCGGTTCCCTCCACGAGATAGTGGCTCTGGCCAATGAGCTTGCCGCCGCGAATAAAGAACATCTGGACGCAGGCGCCATTCAAGCCCGTATCGTCCTCGACGACCGCGATCACATCCTGATCGATCAGATCGTTTGTGATGACTTTCTGTCGCTGCAGAACCTCCTCCACCCCCTGGAGGCGATCGCGAAGCCGAGCAGCCCGCTCGAACTCGAGGTTGTCCGAGGCCTCCGCCATTTCGCTGCGGAGCTTACGGATAATCTGCTCCTGCTTGCCCTCCAGAAAGTCCCCGACATCCTTGACTGAGAGCCCGTACTCCGCCTTGTCGGCAAGCCCGGCGCAAGGAGCCAGACACTGCCCCAGATGATGATAGAGGCAGGGCTTCTGCATTGGCCTGCCGTCAAAACTCTTGCCGCACGAAATGAGGGGGAAGAGACGATTGATGAGCTCCATGGTGGAGTAGACAGCGCGTGAGTTGGGGTAAGGGCCGAAATAGCGGTTGTTGTCTTGCCGCACGCGCCGCACCAACATCAGGCGGGGATACGGCTCACTGACGGTAAGGCATAGATAGGGGTACTGCTTATCGTCGCGCAGCCGAACGTTGTAATGCGGCTGATGCTTCTTGATGAGGGTGCATTCAAGGACGAGCGCTTCGAGCTCGCTGTCGCAGACGATGTACTCGAAGTCGGCGATGTGGGAGACAAGGCGGCGTACCTTCGGGGTATGGTTAGCCCCCTTCTGAAAGTACGAGCGAACTCTGTTCCGAAGGTTGATAGCCTTGCCGACATAGATAATCTTGCCGCTAGCATCCTTATGCAGATAGCATCCCGGACGAGTCGGCAGCGTCCCTAATTTCTCTTCAACCGCTGGTGATGGCATATACAACCTATACGCGCACGGCACCGGCAGGTACGCCAGACTCCTGCAATTCCGCTATACATTTGTCTGTGGCGACCGGGGAAAAGTACAGATACTCATTTCGGTTTCGGAACTCTACCCGGAATGGGACTCGAGTCCAGGAATGCAGACCATCGATAGTCCTTTGGCAGCTTCAGCGGCTTTTCGGCCTCATCGATGGCGAGGTCTGCCATCGCGTTGACCATCCAGTCGAAGTTTTCCTGACCGACGGAGGCGAGATCGGCGTCAGGCGCGGGGTTAAGGAAATCGATTGCATAGGGAATGCCGTCCTGGACAGCAAATTCGACGGTGTTCATATCGTAGCCAAGCGCGCGGCAGATATTCAAGCAGTCGCCGGTCACGCGCTCTAGCATGGCTGGCTCGATGGGCGGAGCATCCAAGACATAGCGCTCGGCGTGAGGACGACGGGGGTCGTAGCGCATGACATGAACGTTCCGTTGCCCAATGACATAGCAGCGGAAGTAGTCGTCGAAATCTATCCCCTGCTGCAGAGTCATGCACAGGTCGCCCGTCTTCGCATACGCGTAGAAGAACTCTTCAGGCGAGTCCACTTTGTATACATGCTTCCAGCCGCCGCCGCTGTGAGGCTTGAGAAAGGCGGGAAAGCCAACATAGTCGAAGATCTTGGCCCAGTCCAGAGGATAGTGCAGATTACGATACGACTTGGCCGACGTGTCCGGCGTATGCTCCTTGTTGGGCAGCAGAACCGTGCGCGGAATCGCCACACCGATCTTCGATGCCAGCGCGTAGTTGAAGAATTTATCATCCGCCGACCACCAGAAGGGGTTGTTTATCACCGTCGTTCCGCTCAGAACAGCGTTTTTGAGAAAAGCCCGATAGAACGGGATGTCCTGCGAAATGCGGTCGATGATGACGCGGTAGCCGCTCGGCTCGTCCATAATGACGCCGCCAACCTGTAGGCTCTCCGCGATTATCTCCTTGACGCCCCTCGCGTTGATGCACTCAGCAAGAGCGTGAGGAAAGGTGTCCTCTTTGCCATAAAGTATGCCGATCTTTTTCACGCCTGACTCTCCTTCTACAGATATTTGACAGCCATCGCCTGCCACCAGGGCCAGTCGTGTCCCGTTCCGTTGCCCCAAACGTCAAGCTTGCAGGGAATGCATTTACGCGCCAGGACATCTGCGAACCGCAGGTTCTGCGGCAGGCAGATGTCGGTTTCCCCGGTCGCAAGCACGATTTCCTGCGCGCGATACCGATCCAGTTGAACGTTGTCGCTCGTTCCGGCAATAAAGTCTATCGGATTGTTGAAATAGGCATTTTCGTTGTAGTAGCCGCCGAGAAACTGCTTGATGTCGAATGCGCCCCCGAAGCTGATGATATGCGAGACAAGACCGGGGTATTTAAGGCCGAAGTTGGCGGAGTGATAACCGCCAAAGCTGCAGCCTGTCACGGCGAATTTCGGAGCGGAGTTCTTGCTCCGCAGGAAGGGGACCACTTCGTCATGTAAATATCGGTCGTACTGCATGTGCCTGATGATTCGGTCTTGAGGAGGAATGTGCTTGTTGTACCAGCTCTCCTCGTCCACACTATCCACACAGAACGCCTGCAGTCCGCCGCGCTCATACTTCTCCTGCCGAGCCTCGATCATTCCCATGTCGGCATACTGGTAAAACCGGCCCATCGATGTAGGAAATACCAGCAGTGGAAAGCCGCCTTGCCCGTAGACATTCAGCTCCATATTGCGGTTCAGATTAGGGCTGAACCATTTGTGATACTCGGTTTGCATTCGCTTGAAAACTCTCTCCTTGGATGACTTATTTCAGTTCAATCAGTTGGCTCGGGAGAAGCTTCGCTCAGAGCATAAAGCCAGCGGAGGCGCCCACCCACTCTGCATCCCGATTTTGATCGACGCCCAGCATCTTGCCTCGGCCCATCCGGACGAGCGAGGTTAGAGCCACTGGCTTCTCTCCCTGCCAGAGATACATTATCCTGATCTCGGCTTTGGTCGGCCCGTGCGGCGTCTCTATGAGCGGCGCGAAATCCATTCGCTCTTGCAAAATATACTGCGAGCGGTCAGTGATCGGCTCTATCTCCTTACGCTCCGGCCCTATCCTCACGCCTATTCCTGCAAAAGAAAATAGTGGCTTCAGCACATAGTTTTCGAGGTCATCCGGCAGCCGTGTCAATTGATCGAGGAATGAAGTGCGCGGGACGGCGGTGTGCTTTAGGTACGGGAGCGAAAACTTGCTGATTTTGTAGTACCAGTCAGGATGTCCCGCCCACTCCACGTCTAGGTCAGCGCGAAAATCGAAGGGGGGTGTCAGTCTCTTCCGAACCATTTCATCCACGATAACCCGGTTGTAGATCCGCTCGATCGGCACCAGTCGCCCTGAGTCGGGATAGAACAGTCTTTTGCCCTCTTGACGCACATCCATCAGCGAGACTATCTTGAGGCCGCATGCTCTCTCCGTCAAGAGGAAGTCGGGCAGCGTCTTCTGTTGATAGGGATCGATCTCCAGAAGGACGACATTCTCGGGGTCGTGATCTCCAATGATCGCCTGGCGCAGAAGCTGCAAATGCCCTTCGGAGGTCAACCCGCCTAAAAGCGATTGTAGGCGAGGGTCGAGTCCATACGCCTCCACATAGCACTCGGCGAGAAAAGGCTGATAGAAGTAGAGCGACGGGAATCCTTGAATTTCGACAAGTTTCGGCTCACCTGACTCCGTCAATCCGAAGTCCACCTGCACGAACAGCGGCTTATCATCGGGATTGGCGACGCGGTATTCCGACGGAACGATGGCGGCGGCCGCCTCTAGATAGGCGGGGTATCCGAGCAGAGAAAGAAGCATCTCCTGTCCGTAGCCTGCCATTCTGTCGATCAACTCGGACGGAAAGAAGCACGGAGTTTCGCTGTGCCGAAAGGTGACGGGCATTCCGCATCCTGTCTCCACCAACTGCAGAAACCGATTATACTTTTCCGGAGTGTAGTCTGCATTGAATTGCCGCCGCATTTCGGGAATCAAGTGCGCCCCTCAGACCGTGAATTCGCCGTCACGCATGATCTGCAGTCCGTCGGCCCATATCGAGAATCGAGTACCCACGACATCGATATGAGTAGAGGAGTCCCACTCCGCTCCCGTGTGGAGGCCATAGGGGTTTCCGAACGCTATATGAACACCCGGCAGCTTCTCGTCCTGGAGAATATTGCCGATGACGCCATGCAGTCCGATGTTGGTTCCGATTGCGAACTCACCTACTCGGTCGCTGTTGGCATCGGTGTGGCAGTAGTCCCAGAACTCTTTTTCCAGCTCCTTGTCGGGGCCACTCGCCTCGATGAGGCGGTTGCCAGCGATGCGGATCGTCAGCGGGGAGTATTTTAAATTCCCGTATTTCGCGCACAGATAGTCCCCGACGACACCGTCTATAACGAAAGTTCCGTTGACTTCCTGTGGAGTGGTGAATACCTCTCCGCCTGGCAGGTTGCCCCATTTGTTCGGGCTAATGATGCCACTGGTCTTCAGCCAGTTGTAGTGGGGGTTCAGCTCTGCTGTGATGTCGGTTCCGGCGGGAGTCGTTGCCCGAATTCGCTTCGCCCTCGTTACGATCTCCATGACGCGCACACTCAGTTCGTCCACCTTCAGAAAATCGGCGCGCATGCCTTCCAGCATGATGCGAGGCTCAATGTTAACCATATGTGCATGACGAATGCGGCGGCGGTTGACCACCTCCGTCATCTGCATTCTCGTCCGGAGTTCATTTCGCTGGGCTTGAACCGCGAATATGCTGACCTGACTGCTCTCGAGGTCGTCGAGAATGGACTGCGGCATATCGGCTAGCGGGCGAACGGATATCTCCTCCAGCACGAAAGGAGTGTAGACGACACCTAGCTGCTCCAGCTCGGCGATGAGGCTGGCGGCAATTTCCAGGCAAGCGGTGTCCGCGATAACGGTCACTTTCTCTTGCGGCTGCACTCGCAGGCAGACATTTACGGCGTTTCTTGCCCCGAGGGAGTACTCCGGGTCGAAGCCAAGGCCATCGAGGGATGAGGAATTCGTCATACCGCTCCCCTTTCAATCGGGCTGCCGGATGGCAGGGCGGTCTCCGCGACGATGTAATCGACCACTTTTGTTAAATCTCCTGTCTCATGAAATACCCTCAAC
>JANXLO010000109.1 GCA_025355115.1 Chthonomonadaceae bacterium | reverse complement strand
GGGAGCAGCGTCGCGTTTTCCCGCCTGACTTTACTCCCTCGGTTTCAGTAATAATCGCTGCCTACAATGAGGAGAAGGTAATCGCAAGGACGGTGCAGTCCCTGCTCTCCTGCGGCTACCCGCGCCTTCAGATCATCGTGGTGGATGACGGCAGCAAAGACGCTACCTTCAAAGTGGCTTCGGACACTTTCCGGGACGAACCGCGAGTGCTGGTCGTTCATAAGGAGAATGGGGGCAAGGCGACGGCTCTTAACCGGGGACTTGAGGCTGCAACGGGGGAGATCATGATCTCGCTCGACGCCGACACGCTTTTCGCCCCAGACACGGTGACGAAGCTCGTCCGGCACTTCTCGGATCCGAAAGTGGGGGCGGTGTCGGGCAACGTACGCGTGGGGAATGCGCACAACATCTGGACACGCTGGCAGTCCCTGGAGTACATCACCAGCCAGAACTTCGACAGGCGAGGCTACGACCTGCTGGACTGCATCACTGTCGTGCCGGGCGCGGTGGGGGCGCTCCGGCGCGAGGCCGTTGGGCAGGTAGGCGGCTATACGAGCGATACTCTGGCGGAGGACACCGACCTGACATGGAAGCTGAGGCGGGCGGGCTGGCGCATCGCCAACGAGAGCGGCGCGATGGCCTACACGGAGGCGCCGGAGACGATGAAAAATCTGGCCAAGCAACGGTTCCGGTGGGCATTCGGCACCCTTCAGTGCCTTTGGAAACATCAGGACGCCCTTGGACAGCACGGCGCGTTCGGCTGGATCGCGCTGCCCAGTCTCTGGATGTTCCAGATCCTATTCCCCGCCGTCTCGCCCTTCATGGATATCGCGATGGTCTACTCGATCTTCAGCGGCAACTTCCTGCAGTTCGGAGCCTATTTTCTGGCGTTCTTCCTGCTGGAGTTCGTCGGCGCGGTCATCGCCATCCAAATGGACAAAGGAAACTGGCGTCTGTTGCCCTGGCTCTTCCTCCAGCGCTTCGTCTACCGCCAGTTGATGTACTATGTGATCCTGAAATCCGTCGTCGCGGCAGTGCGCGGAGGCGCTGTGGGATGGAACAAGTTCGAGCGCACCGGCACCGCCCGCATCGACACCAAAACCACTTGAGGCAGGAATTCTTTTCGTCGCATCAGTGTGCGAGTATCAGTAGCCCTTCTCGGCGACGTCCCAGCCGAACGCCTTCAGCATCAGATCGGCGGGGAGCCAGGCGGGAGGCAGCTGTAAGTCGCAGCTCCTCCTCATCGGCCTCAGGGTGTCTCGCTCGGACGTCAGCCATAATGAGCTGCGCGCTGAACACGCCCATGTTCCGCACGCACCTGACCCTCTGGGCCTCTGTCATGGCGCGATAGCCCTCGATGAGGATCGCCTCTGTTTCGGGATGCGTGTCGGACGTCGGATCTTTCATTGGATCATCTCCTGTGTTCAGAAATCCGCCGAGCCGGGAGTGCGGGGGAAAGGGATGACGTCGCGGATGTTCTTCATGCCCGTCAGGTAGAGCATCAGCCGCTCGAAGCCGAGGCCGAATCCTGCGTGCGGCGCACTGCCGAACTTGCGCAGCTCGAGGTACCAGCCATAGCCCGCCTCATCCAGATTTTGCGCCCGTATTTTGTCGAGGAGGACATCATGCCGCTCCTCACGCTGGCTGCCCCCAATGATCTCCCCAATCCGCGGGGCCAGCACATCCATGGCCCGCACGGTCTTGCCGTCGTCGTTGGCGCGCATGTAAAAAGCCTTGATCGATTCCGGGTAGTCGGTCACGATGACGGGCTTTTTGAAAGTCTCCTCCGTCAGATACCGCTCGTGCTCTGATTGCAGGTCTGCTCCCCAATGGACGGGGAACTCCCAGCTGCGCCCGCTCTTCTCCAAAATCGAGACCGCTTCGGTGTAGGTGACATGCTCGAAGCTGCTGTTCGCGACATGCTCCAGTGTGGCCAGCACGGTGTCGTCAATTCGCTTGTTGAAGAACTCAAGATCGGCCTGACAGGTGTTCATCACGTGACCGATCACGCTCTTCAGAAACTCCTCGGCCAGCTTCATGTTGCCTGCGAGATCACAGAAGGCCATCTCCGGCTCGATCATCCAGAACTCGGCGAGGTGGCGAGGCGTATTGGAGTTCTCCGCCCTGAAGGTCGGGCCGAAGGTGTATACGTTGGTGAAGGAGAGCGCGAAAATCTCCGCGTTGAGTTGGCCGCTCACTGTGAGGTAGGCCGGCTTGCCGAAGAAATCGGCGGAATAGTCGATATCGCCTTTGCGATCGCCTTCTTTGATGCGCGGCAGATTCATCAGGTCGAGCGTGGTGACTCCGAACATCGCGCCTGCGCCCTCCGTGTCCGAGGCGGTGATGATCGGAGTATGGACGTAGAGGAAGCCGCGATCCTGGAAAAAGAGGTGTATCGCCTGGGCCAGCGCATTGCGAACGCGGAAGACGGAGCCAAAGGTGTTGGAACGCGTTCGAAGATGGGCGATGTCGCGCAAAAACTCCATCGTGTGGCCCTTCTTCTGAAGGGGATAGGAAGCGGGGTCGGCCTCGCCGTAGACTTCGATCTCCTTCGCCTTCAGTTCTACTGCCTGTCCCGCCGCCGGAGAGGCCACGAGGTCACCCGAGATTCGAAGGCAGGCGCCGGTAGTGACGAGGCGTAGAGTCTCCTCCGGGATGGCACCTGTCTCTATTACTGCCTGGAGATCGGCGAAGCTACTGCCGTCGTTCATCTGGACGAAAATGACGCCCTTGCTGTCCCTCCGAGTCTTCACCCAACCATGTGCATCGACTGCCTTTCCGACGTCAGCGCACAAAATATCCTTGATGTATCCGCCCTTTTCAATCATGACCTGATCCCGCCTCGCTTCTCGTTCGATCCTTGTCCCGTTTCTGTTTTCCCTCCCCTTTTTCCTGCCCGACTCCATTTGAACCAATGCAGGCGGGCATGTTATGAAAAGTCTATCGCTCATTTCAATTGCAAATTTCGAGCGAACATATTGTCTGTGGGCATAGTCGTACAGAGGAATAAACTCTGCCTGATTAGACGCAAAATATTCCGTTTGGAGGAGGCGTTTTGGAGCTGGCGGAGGAGTTAGCGCTGCACCATCATGAGCGCTGGGATGGGGAAGGCTACGGCGGACTGCGAGGGGAGACGATTCCTCTCTCAGGGCGCATCGTGAGCGTGGCGGATGTGTTTGACGCTCTCACGCACGATCGCCCCTACAAAAAAGCCTGGTCAGTCGCAGCGGCGGTCGCGGAGATAGAGAGTCAGAGCGCGTGTCAGTTCGATGCCAATGTAGTCACTGCCTTTCTGGGACTCCCGCACTATGAACTGCTCTGAAGCTCTGAACATAAGGACAGGAAATTGGAATGCGTCTGGAGAAAGTGAGAGTGAACGAAGAAAACAGGCGCTGTTGCGAGAAGGATGCTTGAGTTGGCGGAGAAAACCGGGGAGAGCGATGAGAAGCTCATAGGTGGGGTAGGTGTAGAGGAGTTTCGGGCACGTCGGTTGCTGTTGCGTGACCTGTGCCCGGAGGGAATTCTCCTTATCCGCGGTGCGTCGGAGGACGAAGCTAACGCTGGAACTCGCTATCGGCAGAACAGCCCGTTTCGCTACCTCACGGGCGTGGAGACGCCAGGAGCATATCTTGTCATACTTCCTAGCGACGTGCCTTCTAGCGCAGCCATTCGCGGTGGTGAATCATCGCTGCGAGAGTTGCTATACTTGCCTGCCCGCGACCCTGTAGGAGAGACATGGACAGGTCCAAAGCTTGGCCCAGGAGAAGATACAGTGCGGCTGACGGGCGTCGAAAAGTCGCTGCCCGCCTCCTCGTTACCGAGCGCTCTGACCGAATGGCTGCGACGCTGCCCGTCCCTTGGCATGCTGCTCCCGTTCGGGCCTCATGCCCGACTCACTCGCGAGGCCGAGCTTATGCGGAGCATTGCAGACGCTGCCCCCGCCGTCCGTTTCTTCGACATCGCGCCACATCTCGCCCGAATGAGAGCGGTTAAATCCCCTGGTGAGATTGAGCTGATACGAGGAGCAGTCGCAGTCACGGGAGCCGGCCATGAGGCCGCTCGCGCCTTTATCGCCAGAGGCGTGGGGCGCAGAGAGTATGAGGTGGAGGCGGAGATTTTTACGGCGTTCCGCCGACAGGGGGCGGTACCCGGCTTTCCTACCATCGTCGGGTCAGGCTTCAATGCGACCGTTCTGCACTACGAGGATAACGACCGAAGCATGCAGTCAGGGGAGCTGGTCGTCGTGGATATCGGCGCACGATTGGGCGGCTATAACGGCGATGTCACCCGCACCTACCCGGTAGGAGGCCGTTTCTCGGCCCGGCAACGTGAAGTCTACTCCCTGGTGCTCGCCTCAATGCTGGACACTATCTCCCGCTACCGTCCAGGCGTCGATACTCTTCAGGACATCAACGATCGCTGCAAGTCGTTCCTCCGCGAATCTCCGCTGCGCGCAAAGGACAGTCATGGCTCGGAACAGACCATGGACTGCTTCATGCCCCATCGCCTGGGCCACCATCTCGGCCTCGATGTGCACGACATGACCGCTCTTATCGGCTCCAACGTTCTCG
>JANXLO010000071.1 GCA_025355115.1 Chthonomonadaceae bacterium | reverse complement strand
CCGACCCTAATGAAGGCGCATTGATGGATGAGCTGCAGCAGATGCTAAAGACCAAGGTTGTGCTCCGCTCCGCTGCCAATGGGGCAGGAAAGATCGAGATCGAATTTTATTCCGGTGAAGATCTGGCCCGAATCCTCGAGACCATCCTCTCCATTAGATAATGTTGGGCCCGCTTAAGGAGTTGAGATGCAGCAGTTCGATACATCCCCCAAAACGCTTATTCCCGAGGAACGCTTCTACGACGGAGAACCTGATACTCCCCGTCCAAACGTTCCACTCTCTCCCGGCGTTGCCGCAGTCATTTTCGATGCGGAGCGCAAAGCTCTCATCTTGAAACGGTCTCGTGGAATTTACTGGTCTCTCCCCGGAGGCCGGCTCGATCTCGGAGAGTCTGCGCAGCGGTGTTGTGTTCGCGAAACATTAGAAGAGACTGGCCTTCAAACTCGCATCGTCCGACTCATCGCCACCAACACAGATCCGCATCGCATCGTGCACTACCCAGACGGCAATGTCCATCAAAGCTTCGTCCTCTGCTTTGAAGCTGAAATCATTGGCGGTGAGCTAAAGGCCAGCGCAGAATCTGAAGCCTTTGCCTGGATTGGCAGGGATGAGCTCGACAGCTTCGCACTCATCCCTGACAGCCGCCTCAATCTGATAGACGCATGGGCCAATCAGCTAGCAGCCTTCATCAGGTAATTCGTCCGCCAAATGTTTCACGTGCAACAAGAGTCTTTTCACCATGTGAACTGTGGGGATGCTACGCCGCCTCAAAGTCGACCAGGACCGGGAGATGATCGGAGGCGAGGGAGGAGACAACTTCAACATTGACTGCTCTCAAATCAGAGGAGTGCAGAATAAAGTCGATGCGGGTTGTCGGGTTGTCTGAGAGGAAGGTAGAACGATTGTGAGCAGCATCGGAATCCAATAGCCCGGTGGCGAGCAACAACTTTTGCACCGCTTCTCCGTTGGCGTTTTCATTCAGGTCACCGCAGACGATGATGGGATGGGAAGAGCCACGAACTATCAAGGCCAATGCCTCTGCCTGCTGGAGGCGCTCCTCGTCATTCAGGCCCCAGTGCGTACTGAGTACGGTCAACCGCCGGAAACCACCAATGTCCCGCAACTGAACTTCGAGAGCGCCGCGTTGCTCCATACGGCTGGGCAAAGAGTGCTCGATGCTCTGGTGCAATCGGCCGCGATAAGCGATCCCCACGCCGTAGTCACCAAATCCCATTGAGAGATTGCTTTGAAAGGCGAAGGGACGTCCAAGCCTTGCCGACAGCACTTCAGGTTGGTCCTCGCCGCTGCTAGCCAGTGTCTTGCGATGGATCTCCTGAAAGCAGACTATGTCGGGAGTAAGCTCGCGCACGACCTGAGCGATGCGCGGTGTAGAGCGCAGACCATCCATGCCGAGGCTGCCACGAGTATTGTAGGTTAGAATGCGCATTGAGAACAAGACCTCATTGTTGGAAAAAGCTAGTTAAAAGAATCACAGTGCAGTGATGCCTGATGCCTCGCTGACAAAACACTAGACAAAAGTCTAGTGTTTTGTTGATGGAACGGAAGCACTGATCCCAGAAACACTATTGTGGAGGCTTCTGAGTGATTGCCGGCTTGTCTTGATATGGCCGCGCATCGGGAGGCAGCGTGAAAGCAAAATCCGAATCGGTGAACGCCTGGCCGAGTTTGATGTTGATAAGCGTTACCTCCTGAATGGAGAGCAGAGTGCCTCGACGAAGCTCGGTGACGTACCTGGAGACCAGTTTGTCGGCATTGATATAGAGACGATATGCTTGAGGTGCAGGCTTCAGTCGCCGCACTTCCACAACATCGTACTCCCTTGACCCGTCTGGGCTGCTTGTCGCGTCCTTTCCATGATCCTCCTTCAGATTTATCCGCTCCTTGCCCAGGTAGCGCGTCGTGAAGTTGGCCGGGACAGCTACGGGAGTCGATCCGAGCACTACGCCTGCGGTTCGAGCCGTTTCAGGCGCGAAGAACATCAGTATCGGGGCGTAGGCGCTCATGTTCCTGCCCTGAGGGTCGGACGGCGTGCGCACATACTCGCTAGTAGGAAGCAGTGTCCAGAGTGTAGCGCCATCGCAGGCGATGATCTGACGAATAGGATCAGGAAAATCCAGGCGTGCAAGATTTGGCCGCTTAAGTTTGACGGTTCCTGAGTAAGTGAACTTGATGGGGTCGTTTCCGCCGGAAAAATTCGGGTCGGTCTGCCTCTGCTTTGTGCCTTGAGAAGGCTGCGCGGAGAGGTTCTGAGTCGTCAGCGTCACCACAAGATCAGCCGAAAGCGACGGGATAGCCTTCACGGCGCGCTCAACGTCTCGAAGCAGTGCATCCGTCTTCTCATCGGCATGAGCTGGCAGCCCAACGGACAGGCCAAGGAGCGCGACAGCGCAGAGCAGGGAACGGGAGGGGAACGGCATGGCGGAAGCCTCTCTTTGGCTCAGTCCCTGGTGACGGGATCGAGGATTCCGCCGCACTCAGGGCAGAAACGGAAGGTGACATTGGTGACGATGGCGCTGCATGCCGCGCAGGTTCGGCGGCCCTGATCGGTCTCGACCCGTGGGTAGTCGCCGCGCAGCAGACGCAGGTACTGATCGCTGCGGCTCCACTCGGTAAGCTCCCGTGCTCGGACAGCGGGGAAGGGATGTGTCTGGAAACGCAGTAGCATGAGCTTGTAGTAGAGGCTCATCAGATCCTCGTCCATGTCCTCGTAAAGATCGGCCTGCCGGGTAAATTCGTCTGGATTGAGATCATCCATCAATTTCTGTGATCCGCCGACCAGCTTGAGTAGGCCGGAGACGCATATATTCGGGTCTTGCACGGTCAGCAACCCGGCTCGATCCGCCGTCAGTTCCGATTTGCGTATCCAGGTGTAGAGGGCCATGATAAGGCCGTTGGTGAGAATTGCCCCGGGAATAGTGATCGTTCCAGCTGCCATTGAGAGGATGTCAGCCAGCAGGAACGCCATCTGCGTGTAGAGCATGTGCTCGGCTTTGATATGGCCGAGTTCGTGCCCGATTACCTCCAGACGCTCAGTCTCGCTCAG
This sequence comes from Chthonomonadaceae bacterium, assembly GCA_025355115.1. GTDB lineage: Bacteria > Armatimonadota > Chthonomonadetes > Chthonomonadales > Chthonomonadaceae > JANXLO01. Next base: position 2,120 of record JANXLO010000071.1, on the reverse strand, counting down.
GAGATCCACGAGGGAAGTCGTCATGACGATGGTGTGCCGCTGCATGCCGAAGGCGAAGGCGTTGGGAACCGGGTACTGACTCAGGTAGAGCTCGGGCTCCTTGACGTCGAGGATGGCGCAAGCCTCCCGAAGATCGTTGTAGAGACGAGAGCACTGCCGAGGCGAGACGCGGATGCTGTCAGCAGTGAATTTGACCCTGAGATAGCGCTCTGCTCCCATGTCGGACAGCCATTTCAGCAGGCGGTCGAGGCCGGGCGTGCGGCGCAGTGCCTCAAGCGCAGCCCGATCGGAGGGGTGCTCGAAGGCCGCACTGGAGATTCCGGGAAAGCGGACTCGCGGCGGTAGTGCCAGGTTCGGGGCAGCGGTCATAGTCGGACGACTCCTCTATCAATTGATCTTCGGGAAGGCGGAAGGACGGTGCCGCGGCTGACCATGCGTATGGCGCGTGTGCCTGCGGGGTTATCCCGTGAAGGTGATGTTGACATAGCCCATCTCTTCGGCCCGCTGCAAGAACTCCCAACAGGAGTTCGGAACAGGAAGATTCGTCTTTTCCGCCTCGTTGTAGCGACGGACGATCTCCTGGGCGAAACGCAGGCCGCTCATGTTGCTTACGAGCAGCCGCAGCCCGAAATTTAGCTCCGGCAGGACGCGCGCCTTTAGCTTCGAGACGATCTCCTCGGCGTTCAGGCCAGTGAATGTCTCGTTCACTGTGATTCTCGGGCGATTAATGTGAACGTTGACAGACATCGGCCCGTCCCTGCGCTCTGGCTTTGGAGGCGTAGGCATTGCGGTTGATTCCCCTCCTCGGAGTTCCTGCAGCAGCTGCGCAAGTCGCTCTCCCTCAGTCGGTGCAACGGGTTCCGGGGAGGTTGCAGCACTGGGTTCAGAAGGTGTTGCGGCTGTGGAAGCGGCTTCCGGCGGAACGGGCGTCTCCGGCGTAGAGATGGCCTCGGCAGTCGGTGGTGACGCGGGTGCAGGGAAGACGATTGGCGGCACCAGAGGCGCGTATGACATCGCAGGCACGGCTGGCAAATCGGTGGCTTGCATCGGAGTAACTGGAGCGAAAGGCTCGAAATCCTGTATGGCGACAGGCGTAATTTCCGGCCCGTCGGCGCCCGTTACAAACGCTGCGCTCTCATGGGTGCCGATAGCTTCCGCCTCCGTCGGCAGTGCGGAGTTGGTCGCTCCGGAAAATGAGGTCGGGTGGACGGCACTCGTCCCCTCCGTATCGGCCATAGACGGAGTTGTTTGGGCCATCTCGGGAGCGTGCTGGGCTTCAAGTGTCTCCCGAGCAGAGACCTCTTCCGGCGTAGAGGAGTGCTCCTCGGGGGCCGCTACGGGAGCGAACGCGTCCCACGACTCCGCTGCGAATTCAGGAAAAGGCGTATCCAGCGGTGAGTGTACACTTGTCTGTGTGTCTGTGTCGAAGCTCGCCTCGATTCCGGCAGAGGAGGTGGGCTCTCCAGGCTCAGGGATCGGGGGCTCAAGGTTGAACTCCTCAACATGCGTTTCTGGAGTTTCCGACACGAACTCGGCTTGCTCGTCTGCGGGGCGCTCGCTCCGCTCGTTCTCAAAGGTGCCGCTTTCCGACGACGTCTCCTCCGCCGACATCGATGCTGAGGGCTCAGGGGCAAGAAACTGGAGGCCGTCGTCTATCGTGGGGCCGCGAAAGCTCGCCGCATCCTGATAGGGAACGGCGTCAAGGAAATCGGGGCTTGTTGGGCCGGGTGGAGTCGGGGCGTAGGTGCGCTCCTGCTCCTCGGCGGCAAAGGGCGCAGGTGCAGTCGACGCATCGAGGTCTTGTTTTTGACCGCAGTAGGGGCAAAATTTGAACGGCTGATCCATCGTATGCTGGCACGAGCCGCAGACTCGCTGCGTAGGCGTGGTGCCCGGACGCCGCGCTTGCACCAGCGATCGGAACACCTCTACGACTGCCTGGGCATTCTCAAGATTGTGCTGTCCGCGAAGGCGGATGCGGGTGTGCTGATCGTTCTTCAGGCGGATGGTCAGCCTCGCCGCCGACTCGCCGCCAAACGTCTCGATGTCGCTGAAGTTCATGGCTGCGATGTCGCCGAGCGCGTAGTAGTGGGGCAGGATTTCGCTCGGCCGTCCCGTCTCCG
>JANXLO010000017.1 GCA_025355115.1 Chthonomonadaceae bacterium | reverse complement strand
TTTTCCTATATCAACCATGGCTTCAGTCAAGGAAGAGGCTGCGGAAACAAGCAGCTCGTCTGCCCGTAGCACTTGGGGAGACAACGAGCAGATTGCAAGCATCACGAGGAGGGAAAGATTTTTCTTCAATCGCATCCATTTCCCTTCGATCTTAGTGGTCCGCGAGGGGACTTTCATAAAGGATTTATGAAGCGAGACGCTATCGCCTCGGTGAATCGCAGCGGTTTCGATGTCGTTTTATCGACAAGCATCTGGAGGGTTTCGCCTTCGGCGAGTTTCAATGTGTCCCGCCAAACCTCGTATCGGATGCGGAGCAGGCTTCGCCGCAATTCCATCACCCAGGTAATCACGGTTAGTGCATCCTCATAGTATGCTGGCTTGAGGTATCTCACCTTTAGCTCCAGCACTGGCAAGATCATCCCTTCCCTCTCCATTTGGGCGTAGTCGATAGCTCTCTGACGGCAGAACTCGCTCCGCGCCGCTTCAAACCAGATGGGGTAGTTGGCATGATGCACCACGCCCATCTGATCCGTTTCGGCATACCGCACGCGAGTATGCCACACCACGGACTCTTGCGAAATTACCATTGATCGCTCTCTACTTTCAATCTCTGCCGTAGCCGAATTTCACTCTGATAAAATGAGCGTGCTTGCACCGTCCATGCCGCAGTACACCCTATAAAGCTCGATTCATCATAGCACAGCTAAGCCTTTGGGTCAATCATCTGCTCTGTCCTGACCATTCGAGCAGGCTCCCGACTGCCCAAATGCCTGACCTGTACTAGTAGACAGGCGTACTTTACTCTCAGAAACTTCTGCTTTCCTGCGCGCGTAGTGTATGTTATACTCAAAGTGAAATGCATCCCCATAGTTTCCGGTAAAGATTTCAGCCCGGCACCCCGCCCTGCAAGGAGATTCCGATGCGACGAGACCGTGACCGACGCGACAACGCCGACGAATTTGGTGGCAATCGCGATAACGATAACAATAACAACTCCCCTAAGAATAATGACGGCAATTCCTCCTCAGAAATGCAGCTCCGCGCACTGTGGATTCTCGACGAGATCATTCGCATCACGCCGCGCACCGACGCTCGAATTAGCTATTTGACCGCCCTTCGAGAGCAGATCGAGACGGACGAAGCTATGATGGAGGAGGCGAAAAAAGCCATCGCGGAGTTCGAGGAGGCCTACAATAAACTGACTTCTCCTGCCAACGGCATTGGAGTGTTTCTTGGCAAGGTGGAGCCGGACAAGAAGCCAAAGGCGCGCCGCCGCTTCGGACAGCCAATCGACCAGGATGCAGAGAAGCCCGCTGATACAGTTCGGATCGCTCTTGGTGAAAAAGAGTATATCGCCAACGTCGATCCCAAGCTTGAGAACCCGGATTTCAAAGTCGGCACTCAGGTCAAGGTCAATGAGGCTTTTGCCGTCATTGGTGACCTTGGGTTCTCATTCGAAGGTCCGATCGTCAAGATAGCCGAAGTGCTCGAGAACGGCAGGCTACGAGTTTCTATGGATGCACAGGGAATGTCCTCCCGTGTCGTCTACCGGGGCGAGCCGCTGGCGGATGAGACCCTCAAAATCGGTGCCGAGGTTCGCATGGAGCCGAATTTCAAATGTGCACTCGAGTATTTTCCAGCCAAGGAAGCGATGGATTTCTACCTCGACGAGGTGCCGATTCTGCCCTGGAGCAAAATCGGCGGGCAGGAGGAGGCCATTGGGGTCATCAAGGATGCCATCGAGCTTCCGCTGCTGCACCCAGAGCTGTTCGCCCGATTCGGAAAGCGACCATTGAAGGGCATTCTGCTCTACGGTCCTCCAGGCTGCGGCAAGACTCTCATCGGCAAGGCGACCGCCTACAACCTCACTCAGGAGTATCGTCAGCGCACTGGCAAGGACGTCAAAGAGTACTTCATGTACATCAACGGGCCGAAAATCCTGAACATGTGGCTCGGCGAATCAGAGCGAATGGTGCGTGACATCTTCGCGCAGGCGCGGGACAAAGCCCGTGAGGGAAATTTGGTCTTCATCTTTATCGATGAGGCCGAGTCGCTGCTGCGAACCCGCTCCTCCGGTCGATACATGAACATATCCAACACTCTGG
>JANXLO010000764.1 GCA_025355115.1 Chthonomonadaceae bacterium | reverse complement strand
TCGGCAATGGGTGCGGAAGTTACGGTGCTCAGTACCTCACAACGCAAGCGCGACGATGCCATTCGCCTGGGTGCGAAATCGTTTCTCCTTTCGAGTGATGCAGTGGCGATGACTGCAGCTGCAGGCAGCTTCGATCTCATTCTGAACACCGTTTCGGCCGTTCACGAAGTCAACGCCCATCTAGCATTACTTGCGAAGGACGGAACGATGGTGATGCTTGGCGTGGTGCCGGAGCCGATGCCTGTGGCGCTGCTCCCCCTGATTTTCGGGCGGAGACGGCTTGCAGGGTCCCTCATTGGAGGCATTGCGGAGACGCAGGAAATGCTCGATTTTTGCGGCGAGCACGGCATCACGTCGGACATCGAGACTATTCCTGTCGATCAGATCAACGCAGCATTTGTGCGGATGCAGAAGAGCGATGTGCGGTACCGCTTCGTCATAGATATGAAGACCATGGTTTGAGCGTTGAAACGGAGAATAGACGGTTTACCTGTGACGTTAAGCTGACAGAACGCCTTCTGATTCAATATTATGTCTGTTAGTTTCGACAGCTTTCGCAAAATTTGCGTTTGCTTCACGCCCGACATTGCCCTTTTGCACAGTAAGCAAAAGGGCATTGTTGGGCTTAAAACAAATTACGAACTTCGAACGATGTGCCGCTTAGCTGCACAGGGTCTCAGTCCGTGCCATTCGCCAATGCCAGCAGATCTTGTAGCAGCAGAGTAGCGATTGGATCTATGCCCAGGTTGGCTAGGATGTCGAAGGTCGTTATGACCAACTGACCTTTGCCCACTGCCAGACGGACTACCAGTGCAGCGGGGGAGTGAAGCCAACCGAGGAACAGGCCGGAATGGATGTTTTCGGCCAATGGGCCTGTCATTACGTATTTTGGCACGATGGATTTGAACTCGAAATCGAAGCGGGCAGTATCGGGAAGCGACGGAAACGAGTCTGTCGCAAACCAGATTTTTGACGAGCACCAATCGCCCCACCAGCTATTCGTATTCCGGTTGGAGAGGCTGAATCCGAGTCCACTCGCCATCGTCACACTGCGCGGGTCGTTCGCGATGAGCAGAGCTTTGCCGCCAGCCTGCACCTTCTTCGCCAGCTCGGTGTTCCAGGCCGTCGCCAATATGGGCGCGGTGCCAGTGAGAGTTACGCCGAATCCGAGGTCGTTCAGGCTTGCTGCCAGATTGTCCACCACATGCAGCGAATCGTGTAGCTGCAACTGTCGGCCGCGACCAAGGCCGAGTATCGCAGCGGGGACGAAGACGACCGACTGAGTTGTGCGGGCGACTTCCGCGCCCGCCTCATCCTTCAAAATAAGACGCAACAACACCTTCGTGGGCTCGGTCACATGTGGGGCAGTCAGCGTGATCTGCCCAAGTGAATACGAGCCAATCGAGGGCTCCTCCCCATCCATCGAGACAGGAATCACGCCCTTCAATGCACTCGTCAATGCTAAGTCGTGCAGCGATGCACCCGTCACGACGCCGTTCTGTCTCGTCGCTATTTCCTCTAACTCCCACGAAATGCAGCCACCAATGACCGGACGGCCGCTGAAGCAGGAGAAGGCCAGGCTCAGCATTGCCGCCTCCCCTTCCCACAGCGCCGACCTGGGGTAGAGCCGGGGAATCAAAATGTCTTGCGCTTGAATATCCTTCAGTCGATGATAGAACACCTTGGGGTTGCGCCCAATATCCATTAGCCCGTTGCACTCCCAGTTGATGTCCGTCAGCTCCGTAATGACATAGCCAGCCATTTCCGGATGCCTGCGCATCTCCTCGATCTCCCACTTCAGAGAGATCCACTGCTGCTCCTGCGAGGCCACTGCTAGAGCGTCATAGTCCTTGAAGGCTCGGCTCAGCCCCTGCGCTTCGAACCGCTTCATCAGCTTTTCCGGGCGGACAGGCCCCTCCCCAGTCTTGAACCAGTAGGGTTCACCGCCCTCCGCCTCTAACACCTTCTCGAGGATGGGTAGCCCCCAGTTGCCGAACTCCGATAATATAATGGGCTCTCTGCTAGTATATTCCGCATCACCATAGGTCGAAAAGGTTCCGTTCTCGCGTTTCGCGAGGGCAGCGATCCACTCCGCAAAAGCGTCCGCGTGGTCCGGAATGCTGAAATAGATATGGTAGTCGTCCAGGTCGCTAGCGAGATGGTAGTTTGGGATGCAGGCGGAGTTGTCCACAATCAGCCAATCTGGGAAGGCAGCCTTCGCGCGAAAATAGGTGTCGCGAAGCCAGAGCCGCTGCTCGGCGTCGTTCAGGTTTATGCCCCAGGACTCGTTGATGATTGTCAGGATGATGATGCAAGGGTGGCTGGCATCGCGTTTCCACATCGCCTGCCAGGTCTTCCATGCGCGCTCCCTGAAGGCGGGAGTCAGCTTTTCCCCATTCGGGAGTTCGTACCAGACCAGCAGCCCGAGTTCGTCGCACAGATCCAGATACTCCTCGGCAGGGACTTTGATGTGGCAGCGCATCAGGTTCAGTCCCATCTCTTTCGCCTTCATGAACTGGCTGCGGAGATAGTCGTCGGAGGGCGGGGTGTAGATCGTCTGCGGATAGAAGTCCTGATCCAGCGCACCGATGAGAAATAGCGGGCGGTGATTCAGCCATATGCGGCCCTCGCGCGTCTCCACCTTGCGCATGCCGAAACGGACATTCAGTGTGTCATGAGCGGTCTCTCCCTCCAGCAGTGTGACCGTCGCGGTGTAGAGGTTAGGCGTCTCGGGCGACCAGAGAAGAGCGTCAGGGACGTCGAATCTCACGGTCAGATCCCATGTTTCACCCTCACGATTGACATGCCCCTCTACTGGGCAATTGATGGTGTGGATCAAGCCACGACTGTTCGGGGGTGAGAGGGCAATGCGAACCTGCCATTTGTTCACGGGATTCTCAGGCAGGCCAGTGAGCGTTAGCTGCGCCGTCGCCGTGCCCGCATCTATGTCGGGATGAACTGCCGCCCGCTCCATATGCGCGAAAGAGAGCGCCTCCACGAAGACACTTTGCCATATCCCGCTGACGCTGGTGTACCAGCTCTGCTTGCCGTGTGGGATCTCATCGAAGACAAGCGGAGTTCCATCCGGCAGTGGGACAGTAAGTTCCTTCGCGGCATCCGTCACGCGTACCCGCACTGTCTGCACCGAATCCGGCCCGTGCCCGCGCAGCACATGCTCAATCGGAAATGAGAAGGGTGTGTAGCCCCCTTCGTGAGTGCCCACAAGCGCGTCGTTGATCCAGACCTCGGTGAAATAGTCGACCGCTCCGAAACGGATGAGTACACGGCGTCCCGCGAACTCAGCGGGCACCGTAAACGTCCGTTCATAGACCGCCGTGCCGCCCTTGCCTCGCAGGTCAGGCCGCTGAACCTCCCAGGCCGCAGGCACGCTCATCGGCTGCGCCAACTCTTCCTCTCCATATTGAAAAGACCACTCTCCGTCGAGCGAAATCGCAGGACGAAGCGGATTGGTAACCCTCATTTTGACTATCCTTCTCAGTCACCGTCATGCTAATGAAATGGCACAGCGGCAAAATATGTTAATGTCTGGATCGGTATACTAGATAACTAAGCGCAGCCGCGAGTATGAGTCCGGCGTAGAGCAGGGCAAAAGCTTCCTCACGTACGTAACGGAACTGTCGAAGGTTCATGCCGATTACAACAACTGCAATTGGGACTAATGCAGGCAGCGCCCAGCCGAAGAGAAAGACGAGCCCCATGTAGAGAAACAACACCGTGTACAGGACGAGGAAAGTCCTGCGACCAGGGATCTTGAAGCGGGAAAAGCAGGCGAAAAACAGGGCGATGAACAGAAAATCCGCGAAACCTACCAGAAGCGGAAAAGGCGCTGCGCCGCTCTTCGGCTGCGTCGTGGGGAGTTGAACCGTCAGCGCGGACATAGCGGTGTGCGCCAGACTGTTTTTTCCGCTCTCCGCGACGGCGACGATCCCTCCCCCGAAAACCGCGTACATGTCCACCATCGCGAGCGTCACTCCCATTGGCAGGAGAAGCTTGACCTCACGCACCAGCCGGGAAATAAGCACGCCGAGCGCGGCCGCCAGCCAGATGAGGGCAAGGGTGTGGAGTCCGTTTATGCTGCGGAAGAACTGCAGGTAGCTCTTCCAGAACGGGATGATGCCAGCCCAGCCAGGCCATGCAGGCGTCATCTGACCCAGCAGCGGAATCAGAATTGAGGGCAGCACGACGGCCCCCGCAGCGATCAAATTGACGCCGAGTGCGAACGGTGAACGGATGGCGCGAGCGATTCGTACAGTGAAGTGAAGCACCAGCAGCAGAGAGAGCATGGTCGTCAAAGCGACAATGGGGAGGGAAGCGGAAGGTATCCTGCGGACTAGAGGCCAGAAGAGAAGGTAGCCACCTGCGGTAGCCACCGCCAGCCAGCCCTCCTTTTTGGAAGAGCGGACGGGCGAGTATTCCGTGCTGGCACTGTCGAGCCGTTCGGATGCAGGTTCGTCTGTTATTCCGGCCGCTTCCAGTGGAGGGAAGACGTCGGGCGTCAAGGCAGTAGAGTCGGCGAGCGGTTCGGGAAGGGATTGTTCCATACGAGCGGGCAGACTCCCAAAGATATTGATGCCATTTTCTAAGCGAATAGCCCGGTTACAGTACAAAATACCGGGCAGACTACTCAGAACCCTTTGACAAAGGGGCACTTCCTATTATATAATAGGTTGTGGCGCACGTCAAGTGCGTCTGTTCCTCCGCAAAAGCTCTCCATATTATGCGAACGGCCTCGAAGACGAGCCGTCGCTTTCGCGAAAATTCCCTGTAGGCGGTGACCGGCACCTGTTCCCTGTCGATTCCGTCCTCTGAAACAGACCCGCTCTTCCCTCTTTTCGTCTCTCGCCGCTTCATCAGTCTGTCCGGCCTGCCACGCACGGTTTTTTCGCTTTCGACTCCCTGCTCGCGATTGCCCGTGGGGCCAGAGTTTGTTGCAGTGACACCGCTGCGGCCCAACCCTTCTCACTTGTCCTTCGCAGAGACGCACTAACATCGGTTGAACTGAACCAGGAAGAGAGATGCCCCGTGAGCGAAAAACCGCTGCGCATAGTTATCGCGGATGACGAGCCGATCATCCGCCTCGATCTGAAGAAAATGCTGGAGACCTGCGGCTACGATGTCGTCGGAGAGGCTGGCGACGGCGCGCGAGCGGTCGAGCTGGCTCGCACACTCAAGCCCGATGTCGTTATGCTTGACGTCAAAATGCCCGAGATGGACGGGATTGACGCGGCGCGAATCATCACGGAGGAGAAGATCGCCCCCGTGCTGCTGCTGACTGCCTACAGCCAGATCGATCTCGTCAACCGGGCGAAGGAGGCGGGCGTCTACTCCTATCTCGTCAAGCCCTTCAAAGAGGGCGATCTCATGCCGCAGATCGAAGTGGCTGTCGCGCGCTGGGAAGCTTTCCTCAAAATAGAGGAGCAGGCAGGCGACCTGGAGGACAAGCTCGAGACCCGCAAAGCGGTGGATCGGGCGAAGGGCATTCTCATGGATCAGTACGGGCTTAAAGAGCAGGAGGCGTTCCGGCGCATTCAAGTTCAGAGCATGAACACCCGCAAATCCATGCGCGAAATCGCGGAAGCCATCATCATCGCCCACAACGTCTGAGCTGAAAATCACGGAAGCGACAACTGCCATGAGAGATCGCTACATGCGAATACAGAGCCCCTGGCGAGCGCGACGCCTCTCCATCGCCATGCGGAGAAGCGACGATCCGGCGATCGCGATACTACAGGAGGAGCTCGATGCGCGTGACCGACAGATCCGCTCCGCCTCGAGCTTCATGGAGCGGATCTGTCGGTCACGCGCATCGAGCTCCTCCTG
>JANXLO010000753.1 GCA_025355115.1 Chthonomonadaceae bacterium | reverse complement strand
AGAATCGAGTGGCGCCCTTCGTCCAGACTCACCTCGATTCGGCCGTAACGAATATTCTCCACACGCAGCCGATAGGTTTCGGCTGGCGCAGAGATCGGCGCCTCCTTAGGCGGAGTCTGTGAGTAGGCCTCTCCAGATGCGGTGAGCAGCCAAAATAGGACAATGCATAAAGGAGTGTTCAGCATAGAGCGAGTTTCGGCGCAGAGGAAGCCTATTCCTTTTGTTCGCATGTCCCAATGCGGCAACGCCCCCAGATGCCTCAGATAGTTTCTAGGGTAATATTTTACTGACACTGTGGACAGGGAGCGGATGTGGCAACTGAGCGAGATGACGAACACAGGCAGCACAGGCAAGCAACGGTGGCGGTTCTCGGCGCAGGAAGCTGGGGCACAGCGCTCGCCGTGATATTGGCTGCTAACGGCCATCAGGTGCGTCTCTGGGCACGCGAGGAGCTATTTGCGGAGCATCTTCGAACTGCAAGGGAGAATGTGCGCTACCTACCCGGAACCGCGCTGTCGCCACTGATAGCGCCGACATCCGATCGAATGCTGGCCGCGGATCGGGCGGATATGATCGTCTTCGCGGTGCCAAGCGGCGCACTGCGGCAGGTAGCGCAGGAGTACATTGCCTTCCTTCCGCCTGACGCACTTCTTTTATCTGCTTCCAAAGGGCTAGAGGACGGCACCGGCCTTCGGATGAGTCAGGTGCTTGAGGAGTCCCTGTCTAAGACAGCCGGGCGGGTCGTCGTCCTCTCGGGGCCGAACCTTGCTGTCGAAATGGTGCGGGGGGTGCCAACCGCCAGCGTCGCGGCTTCGGAGAATGCGCTCGCCGCACAGGCCGTCCAGCAGCTCTTCGTCCATCAGGCACCTCCCACCTTTCGAGTCTATACGAGCAGGGATGTCATCGGTGTGGAGCTTGGAGGCGCGATAAAGAATGTCATCGCCATCGGCGCTGGCGTATGCGACGGCCTTGGGTATGGCGACAACGCGAAAGCAGCGCTCATGACGCGAGGGCTAAGCGAGGCCGTGCGGCTGGGCAGAGCGCAGGGCGCGGAGGAGGCCACGTTCCTGGGGCTTTCGGGCGTGGGCGATCTGATCGCGACCGGCGCCAGTTCGCTGTCGCGCAACTACCGCGTCGGCAAAGCCCTCGGGGAAGGTCGCTCGCTCTTCGATACGCTTGCCGAGCTAGGGCAGGTTGCGGAGGGCGTTCCAACCACGCGGGCACTATGCGAGTTGGCCGCGCGAAGCGGCGTCGAGATGCCGCTCTGCTCAGGCCTCCACGCCGTGCTTTTCGACGGGCGATCCGCGTCCGAGGTCATTCATGAGCTGATGCTCCGGCCTCCTAAACCGGAGCGCGCCGTGTCCTGACTGGCTGAAACCGATTGAGCGGGAGACGACATCCTGTGGTATAATATTATGTTGTCGAAACGCCGTGTCCACGCGGCTACCATTACGGAAGGATCAAAATACTATGGCAAAGACAGCCTCAAAGACTAACGTCCAGAATCGCGCACTACTCAAAGCGCAGCAGTCCATCTGCCGCTTCTGCGGTCAGAAGCCGGAAGTCGTCCGCGTTCTTACCCCCGCAGGCAAAGCGCAGATGTTCCGCAAATGCTGCGCAGCCGCCGGCATAGCTGCCTAGACCGCGCGCTCAAGAAAATTCAGGCCCGCCCTCTCCAATTCTTGGAGGGGCGGGCCTGATTGATTCTGAGTATTGGGACGCTAGCACGGTCATGGCACCCGTCGTCCCAGCCTGTCATTTCTGGCGATTTCGACTACAGGGCCGAAATAAGGGAGCGCATCGCGCCATCGCCGTACGTGATGACAACTCGGTAGTAAGCGGCAGTCGACGGACGGACGAAAGTGGCCTCAGCGGGCGTATTCGTGATTGTCTGACTCTTCAAGACATTCTTCTTGATGTCCAGCAACGCGAACTGCATCTTGGCGATTGGTTTTGGGTCGCCGTCCCATGCAATCTTAACTCGATTAAGCGAGAGTTTCTTCACTTCAATCTGGTCGGAAAGCCGAACGGGTGGAGTGAGCGGCAGATCGCCCTGCTGGTCATAGGAGTTGAAGCCGTTGGAGTTGATCGCGATGCTGCCATAGCCCGGCGTAACCACGCCATTTCCCCCCACTGTCACAGAGCCGTTTGCTCCCCCAATATTTACGCCGCCGTACGTGCCAAATGGGTAGACGTTGCCGAACGAGTAGTTCGAAGCACCGTAGTAAGTCTCGTAAAAGTTGTTTATACCCTGATAAGTGTAGCCGTTCCCGAAGACAAAGGAGTTTGTGTTGCCGGAGAACAACGCGGGATTGACGCCAATATTGCGGCGCTGTGCCTGAGCGACCGGTGCGGCTAGCGCGATTGCCGCGACTGCCAACACCATGTTTTTCATAGTTCGTGCATTCATTTTGTACACCTCATGCTAATGCGTTCTCTATTGAGTTGTGAGCGGGCAGATATCCCGCTTTACAGCCAATTTACAGCCGACCTATCCACGATTGCGTGGATACTGACTTGACGCGACGGTGCAGCGCAATGTTCCAACATGTCCCCCAAACGGCATATTTTGATGCGCCGGAGACAACATAATAGCGAAGGCTGAGGGAGCTCACTCCGATGCGACGAGCTTTTTGCTTTTGCTCTGCCGGTAGGTGCTCATGGAGAGATACTGAAACAGCGCGCCGATGAACATGATCCCCAGGCAACAGAGGAAAGCATGTTTCCAGTCGTGGTAGTGCGCTCGCGCCGCGAGGGAGCCGGGACGATGATCGCGGCGCAGAGCTCCGCTGGTGAGGAAATCGAGGAGAGGGATGGCGAGAAGAGGGGCGATCGTTCCGCGCAGCCCGAAGAAGGTGGAGTGGACGGCCTGATACTGAGCGGCACGGCCCTGCTCGGCGAACATGAGCGTGGTGTTCAGGTAGCCAATGTCTATGCCGGAGGATGCGACTCCGTTGGCGGCCGCTGCGACATAGAGCCACTGCACGGTCGTGCCGAAGGCATAGAAGAGCGGCGTCAGGCAGATGATGAGGCAGGCCAGCAGAACGGTAGTCAGCGACCCGAACCGGTCGATGAATCCGCCCCAGAAGAAGAGGCTCACCAGAGAGATACCACCCGCGATGTTCTGCATTGTGGCAATCTGCGTCGGTGTGATGTGGAACTGATCGACCTGATAGATGGGATAGTAGGTGTTTGCGACCAGGTTGCCGAAACCCGAGACGAACACGCTGGCCGTAAACCAGCGGTACCCCTTGTTGTGCACCAGTATCGCAAAGGTCTGGCGCAGAAATTTGCCTATGGGAGGCGGAGTGCTGACATGCAGGACGGACGGCAGCCGCAGCCTGCTAAAGGCAAGGGCCGTCCCAATGCCGAATACGCCGCCGATGAAAAACATCCA
>JANXLO010000722.1 GCA_025355115.1 Chthonomonadaceae bacterium | reverse complement strand
CGCAGGCGATGGGGCAGTATGCAGGGCCGCTTCGCATCGCCATACACAGGCTCAAGTACGACGGCAAAACGGCCCTGGCTTTGCCCCTAGGCCGCATGCTTGCGCAATCGCTCAACGGATGCTCGACCCCTCTCTTCGCTCCCCGCGCAGACCCGACACTGCCGCAGTTCGATGTCGTTGTTCCGGTCCCACTCCATCCGTCGCGAGAGCGAAAGCGCGGGTTCAATCAGTCGGAGCGGCTGGCGAGAGTCCTGGTAGCGGAGCGGGGATGGCGTCTGGAGACGAAGGGCCTTCTGAGGCTGCGGCGGACGCAATCGCAGGCACAGCTCACCTCCCGGCAAGCCCGCGTCGTCAATGTTCAGGACGCCTTCGCTGCGCGTACACCAACTTACTTCTGCAACCAATGCGTGCTGCTCATCGACGATGTCCTCACCACTGGCTCGACGATTTTCGAGTGCTCCCGAGCGATTCGGAACGCTGGAGCCAAGCGCATCGTCGTGCTCGCTTTGGCGCGTGGCTAATCCTTACTTAACTTAGCTCCTGCCGGGGACAGGCTATGCGGCAAGGACGGGCTTGGCGCTCGCTGTCAGCACTTTGCTGGGTGCGTTGGCTTCCACGGAATCCTCTCCGGTGTCGGGGTCGTTCTGTTCCGCTGTATACTCACCCTTGGAGATCGCGAAATACCGGACGTGATCGTAGTACTGTATGGCTTTCTCAAGCACGGTGCGAATGGTCTGGTTGTCCTCCGCGGCGATGCTCTGAAGCAAATGATAGCTCGCATCGCTCAGACGCGTATTCAGGTTGCGCGAAGGCATTTGCGGTCGCGACTCTTCGGCGGCTGGCTCATTGGAGCATTCGACGGGAGCTATATGATCGCGACGGAGAGGCAACACGCTCTGAAAGACCGTTCTGCCGTCCTCCTTGTAATACCAGACGCCCCAATGGTCTGCATCCAGGGAGGCGTTCACATTGTTGTTTTTGAGCCACCAGGCAGAGAAGAGAAGCGCGGGTGAACGGCTGGGAAACCGGCCACGAATATTTCCTTCCTCATCTTTAAGGTCTCTTACCACGGTGACCTGGTGCGGGAGGAGCTGCCTGGGCTCTATCTCCACCCATCGCACGATCTCCCAGTCGCTGTAGCCCTTGCGATCTGCCGCCTGTATTGCCGCTGCGAAGTGGGGTAAACTTTCACTGAGTTGAATTGTCTGTCTGTACATATTGCTGTTTCTCCTCGTTCGCACACTCTATTATAACATAACTGACATTTTTTTTGTTGAGCTTAAAAAAATATTCCCATGACTCCCGATTTCTTCGCCGGTTCGGATAGGAAGGTTTGTCCTGCGGTCACGAGGAATGAGCAGTCATGACCCCAACCGTGCCTAAAAAGCGTCAAATATCCGTGTGAAGGAGGCGGGCACCTTTGAGCCTGTTGGCACGACGTCGCCCCCTAATTCAGAAATTCTGCAGGAACACAAATCAGTGAACGAAGCCGAGATACCTCATCCCTACCGCTTTGAAGGCGTCGCGACACTTGAGGAGGCACGAAGATACTGCGAGCGGCTCGCCAAATCGCACTACGAAAACTTTCTGGTGGCAGGCGCCTTCTGCCCGCGTCCCTTGCGCCAGCACTTCTACAATGTCTACGCCTACTGCCGGATCAGCGACGACCTTGCGGACGAGATAGGCGATGCAGCCAAATCGCTCGTCCTGCTCGACTGGTGGGAAGCGGAGCTTGATGCTCTCTACCAGGGCAGCCCCCGCCATCCCGTCTTCGTCGCGCTTGCCGAGACCGTGCAGAAGTTCGCAATCCCCTCCGAGCCCTTCCGCGACCTTCTCACCGCCTTCCGGCACGATCAGCGCGTTACTCGCTACCCAACCTATGAGGATGTCGCGGGCTACTGCCGATACTCCGCGAACCCCGTCGGCAGACTGGTGCTCTACCTGTGCGGCTACCAGGATGCCGAGCGGCTGGCCCTTTCCGACAAGACCTGCACGGCTCTACAGCTCGCCAACTTCTGGCAGGATGTGACCCGCGACCTCGAAAAGGACAGAGTCTACATTCCGCAGGAGGACATGGAGCGGTTCGGGTATACTGAGGAATCGCTCTTTGCCCGCCGCTTCACCCCTGAATTCGCCGCACTGATGCGGTTCGAGGTGGAGCGCACCCAGGCGCTCTTCACGGAAGGTCAGAAGCTGGGCAAACTGGTGGAGCGACGTGTGCGCCTCGACATCGAAATGTTCAGCAGGGGAGGGCAGGAGGTGCTTCGCCGCATAGAACAGCAGGGGTACGACACCCTGACAGTCCGGCCCTCCGTCCCCAAAAGTCGTCAGATCGCCATTCTCTGCCAGCGTCTGCTCGCCAATCTGACCACGAAATAGCAGCCGTTGCGTGAACGCACATGGACAGCGATCCCGAGATGCGGGAAAGTCAGGTGTGATCTGACCATCGGTGGGCAGCACATAGACGTAGGCATTGTGAAGTTGAGCAAGCAGACGCGCAGCACAGCGAATGTGCGGAGGGGACAAAAGTGACAGTACCCATATCGCCGGAGCGTCTGGCAGAGTCCTTCCGCCACTGCGAAATGGTTGCGAAGACCCAGGCCCGCAACTTCTATTTCTCCTTCGTCACGCTGCCGCCGGAGCGCAAGGCCGCCATGTGCGCCATCTACGCCTTCTTCCGCTACAGCGACGACGTTTCCGACGAGGCTGCGGCCGACTCGACCAAAGCTGCGGAGATGCAGAAGTGGCGGCTCGCGCTCGACCGCGCTCTTGCGGGCGACTACGGCGACAGCCTCATCCTTCCTGCCTTCCACGCGACCGTCCTGAAATACCAAATTCCAGGCCGATATTTTCATGAGCTGATCAACGGCACGGAGATGGATCTCACCAAGACCCGCTACGAGACGTGGGAGGAGCTGCATGGCTACTGCTATCGGGTCGCGAGCGTCGTCGGCTTCGTCTGCCTCCATGTCTGGGGCTTCGACGAGGCGGACGGCAAGGCGATGGAGTATGCAGAAGCCTGCGGGCTGGCTTTCCAGCTGACCAATATCCTGCGAGATGTCAAGGAGGACGCCAACCGGGATCGCATCTACCTCCCCGCTGAAGACCTCCGCCAGTTTGGAGTCAGTGAAGAGGACTTGAAGCAGGGACTGCTCACCGAAAGCTTTCGCAACCTGATGCGCTTCGAGGCCGACCGCGCCAAAAGCTACTACAAGCTAGCCCATGAGCTCTTTCCTCTCGTCCACACTCACGGTCGCCCCACCCTCTCCATCATGCTGAAAATCTATCGTGGAATCCTCGACAGCATCGAGCGCAACGACTACGACGTCCATTCGCGCCGCGCCCGCGTCAGCACCCCGAAGAAGCTGGGAATCGTCGCGGAGGCCTGGCTCCGAAGCCGCCTCAATCGCTCCTGATCGATATGACGGCGGACAGCAAACTCATCACCGGTTTTCCTTTCATTCGCAGCAGGTTACGGGAAGTGTCTCCCTCACTGTGCGAAGTGATTGTGACAGAGATTTCCTGAGATTCTGGAGGCAGAACAGTGGCAACAATACGGCAGGAGGGGAGCCGTTTAATCATCGAGACGACGCAGTTTCAGGCGGCGATTCAGACGGAGGGCTATGTCAGCGGAGTAGCGGAAGGCAGCTTCGTAGACCGAAAATCGGGTGCGCATGACCCTGGCTTCGGACTGCTGATCGCCGACTTCCTGCTGGAGCCCGGCAGCGACCTGGCTACCACACCGCGGGATCGACGCTACAGTCATGGTGACCTCTATCACGGCAATATCCCGAAACGGTACGTCGCCCTGCCTCAAATCTGCACTCAGGCAAAACGCCTGCCCTTCGAGATCACCCGGGGCGCGGACTTCGTCTCCGTTCGGCAGTGGCACACGTGGGACGTTCCCTGTCCGCCATATCGCGCCGGGTCAAAATGGGAGCAGCACCTGCTTTTTCCGGACGACAAGCGATGGTTTCTGGGCTGGGATCGCTTCGCCTGCGCCGACGATGTCGCCTCCGTCGCGATGCGAATGGACATGCCCGGACACATACGTCATCATGGCGGCGATGTCTTCCGGCAAATATATCTGAGCTATCACGGGACGATACCGCAGCACGAGTTCCATCAAAATTTCCCGCCGGACGCCAAATTCCGCTATAAACGAGACGACAGACGTCTCCCAAAACGCTTCATCCGCGCCGTTCAGATGGATAATGGCGTATGGCTGGCAGGAATGGCGCTCGACCGTGGGATCGTTACGGAGGCGTGGTGCCACCAGCGTGACTACGTATGCATGATCGAGGAGTTTGGAAGGCAGAAGGTAAGAGCCGGGGAGTGGATCGGAGCGGTGCACCTCGTCGGCTATTTTGATTCCGTGCACGAAATGGAAACTGTTTTCGACGCCTTCCATGGCGCCAAAGGCCTCGACGTCTCCACGTCAGGCTGGAAAACAACAAAGTAGCCTGCACAGAGTTCGCAAGTTACCATACCCGGAAACCCTGTCAGCGGAACTAACCCTTTGGAGGACGCGCTGGGGGAACGGGCTGGAGTATAAGGCGGCGGGCGGGGGTGAGGCGGTCGAGCAGGGGCTGAGAGTATTCGTAGCCGAATCGGGTCGAGGCCCAGAGGGGCCCGTAGCGGTAGATGAGGATGCGCCGGTCGCCCGGATTGGTTCGGCTGCTTCCGCCGTGCATGATCCCGTCCACGAACAGCAGGGCGTCGCCTTTCTTCAGATAGGCGGGCACGGCGCCTGGAAGATCGTCCATGCGGTCGCCCATAGCGTAGTTTCCTGCGAGCGGGTGCGGGAAGTTGGATTTGTGGCTGCCGGGAACTACCATCGTCGGCCCATCACCGGGACCGATGTCGGTCAGAGCCAGAAGAATGTTGCACTGCCCACACCGGAACACGCCATTGCTGTAGTGGTAGGCGCCGCGCAGCGCCCCACGAAATCCACCGGAGTGAACGGGATGGTGTCCGCCCGAGGTGCGGATGGAGGCGATGCACTCGTCCAGAAAAAGCCCCTGCACGTAAGACTCATGCTCCCCACAGTAGCGGCGCAGGTACTCGATCCAGCCGGGATGATCGATCATCCTCTCGAAAGGCTCGCCCGCCTCCACGCAGTTGTGCAGTTCGAAGCCGGTTTCGCTCGTGTAGTCCCTGCGCTGCGCATTGCCCCACCACTCTCCGGCACTTAGCGACGGAAACCTGTCGAAAGCCCCGTTCAGGTCGTCGAGCATCCCGGCATCAACCGCGTTTTCGATAATGATGTAGCCGCGCAGGTCGAATAAAAAGTCGTCCAGTGCGGTCGGTGACTTCGGTTCCATTGCGTCGTCCCACTTCCCTCAAAAGTTACCATCTGCTCCGGAGGATTGGATTCAGGTCATGCGGGCGAGACCTGGATCTCCCCGTTTTCAATGCGGGCGATCTCAGGATTGCGGATACCGGAGGGCAGGCCGCCCTCCTCCGGAGAGCGGGCGATTTTGCCTGCGATCCGAATCTGCTGGGGACGCATGTTTCCGGCAACGATGCGAGCCGTCTCGCTGCCCCGGCTGCCCGCATGCGCCAAGCCGCGCAGAGTCCCGAACACCAGAATGTCCCCCTCCGCGATGACTTCCGCGCCGGCATTTACATCACCGCCGACGATCACTGTGCCCGGATGATCGATTCTTTGGCCAGAGCGCACAGTGTTTGGCAAGTAGAGCGCATTGCCACCGGATATCGTCTCTGGAGCAGCTGCCGGCACGCTAGTTCCCGGCAGCATAGAATAGACGTTCAATGCGAGGTGGCGGCCCGATTCCTGTGTCAGCATCTCCGTCGAGACCAGCGCCACCGTCAACAGGCTGTAGTCCACGCGCAGGCGCTCTACCAACTCCGCCAAAAGCTCGAAGCCCACCGAGCGCACCCCCATGTCAATGGTAAGCTGTGCTCCATGCGCCGACGATCTCACTTTCGCCTCGTCCAACGCCGCCTCAACCTGTCCCAGCATCTCCTCCCAGCTGTCCTCGGCCGGAAGCGTCAGCAGCAGCTCCTTCAGGAGACCGTTACGCCAGCTCGTCAACTCCACCATCGCCCTGCTCCATTCTTCTAAGCCCCTCCTCGAGAAGGGGACGTGCCGTTATGTCCGATAGGGTTTTCGTCAGCCAAGACCCCTTTCCCTGCTTTTAAGCGGGGAGGGCGCGGTCATTCACGTCTTACCGAATAGTCGAATCTGCGTCTATGCAGGCAAGCACTCCAACGCGATGCTGAACCAGGAATCGAAGTGCATGAGAATTCAGGTGACCGTTTCTAACATCCTATCGTCTCCTGGCGGGAACTAGCTGAGCGGCGGTCAGGCGGGCAGCGTAGTAGGGCGGCCGAGTGCGGACGGCTTCCGGCAGGCTCAGGAGCTCCTCGGTCGTGCGCTCCTCACGGGGCTGGCGGAGGACGGCGCGGGCGGCCTCGAGGACGCTCTCTTCGGATATCGCGTCCAGGCATCGGCGGACGGCGGCATCGTCTTGAGCGGGATCGGGCGGCATAACCACAAGCGAGCGATGGCGCGGTGCGTCGTATCCCCAACGCACCACTTTATTGGGGCCGAACATCCCGACGCTCGCCACTCGCTGCGCGACCGCCGCATGAAGCAGACCGGTGTCGTTGCCGAGCCACAGATCGCACTGCCCGATCACGGCCAGGGCCTCCCGCAACGGCAGCTTGCCCACAAGATCGAGCGGCGGGCGGCGCATCGCCTGCGCCGTCTGCAGCGCGGCAGCTCGCTCCTCCTCTCCGCCCATTAGAACTGCCTGGCCGCCATTCTCCTCGATCAGTGCGTCAGCGACCCGTGCGTATCGCTCGGCGCCCCACTCGCGAATGGGAGCGTCGTTGGCACCCGGTTGCAAGCCAATCAGCGGTCGTGATCCGTCCCAGCCGCAATCGCGCAGAACCTGCCGAGCGCGCTCTTTCTCCATCTCCGTCATCCAGAGATCAGGCAGGGAATCGCGCGCGGGCAGCCCCAGTGCGCGGAGCATATCGAGATGGCAGTCCACCTCGTTACGGTCGAAGAAGTAGGGAATAGGGACAGTGAGGAACGGACGGCGAAACTCATTGATGTAGCCGATGCGAACGGGCAGCCCCGCCGCCCAACAGGTGACGGCGCAGTGCAGGGAGCGGTTCAGTAGAAACCCCGCCTGGTAGTCGCCTTTCCGCAGCAGGTCGTGCAGCTCGCGGCCGTGCCGCCATCGACTGCGGCCCTGCATATCCACCGGCACGATACGGTCGAGATGAGGACAGTTGGCGAGGGCGGTTGCGACGGAGGGGGCGGCGAGCAGGGTGATGTCGGCATTGGGATAGTGGCGGCGCAACTGTGCGAAAAAGGGAGTCGCGACGATGGTGTCGCCCATAAAACGAAATTTGGTCAGGATCACGATTCGGCGCGCCTGCGCGAGAGCCTGCCTCGCCTGCTCCGCACGCGGAGTGCAGGCGACTTCGGCGGCTCGAGAACGGGAGGTGTAGGTCTCCTCTTCGCCCGACGCATCCAGGTTGTCGTCTCTATCGCTCATAGAGGATCTCTTCCACTTTCCGTAGGACTTCACCCGGAGTGATTGCGGCAAGGCAACGGGCGGCGCGTTCAGCAGGGGCATCCCCGACGGGACGAGTATAAACGCACTCACGAACGGTGCAGCCGTCGGCGCAGAGTTCCCGATGAGACAGCACGTTTTCGCTTTGCCCCCAGGGGCCAGCCATCAGCGGATCAGTCGGGCCATAGAGCGCCACGACAGGCCGCCCCAGTGCCGCGGCGATATGCACGGAGCCGGTGTCGCCACAGATATGGACGGCGCAGCCCGCCAGCACCGCGGCGAGCTCCTTCAGATCTGTCTGCCCTGCGAGGCTCAAAGGCGCGACAACTTTGGCAGGCCAACTTTCGCTCTGCTCTGCCAGCGTTCTCACCTCATCGCATATCGCAGCGTCCTTGCCAGACCCAATCAGGACGCTCGGCATGCCGAAGCGCTTCGCCAGTTCCAGCGCGACCTCAGCATAGCGCTCCGCCCCCCAGCGCCGCGTCTGATCGCCGACAGCGGGGTTAAGAACGGCGAACGGCGAACCGCAGGCGATTCCCTCCGCCTCCAGCAGCCCTCGGACCCTGTCGCGAGCCTCCTCCGGCACATGCAGTGGAAATTTCACCGGCTCCGAGATCGCTCCAAAGGCTCGCGCCACATCCAGAAACCAGTCGGTGCGGTGGACGCTTTCCGGGCGTCTCGGCAGGGAGCGCGAAGCCAAATTCGCTCCATCCCGCAGCCTCCACCAGCCGAAGCGGTGCTTCGCGCCCGTCGCGAGCGCCATGAACGCGCTTTTGGCATAGCCCTGCAAGTCCACCGTCACCTCGAAGCGTCGGCGGCGCAGCATTCTCAGAAAAGCCAGATATTCACGCCAGACCTGCGGCGACCTCCACCTGCCCTGCTTCCAGCGCGAGCGCGGCACCACGATCACGTCGTGCAGGCAGGGGTTGCCCAGCACGATCTGCGCTGACATCTCTTCCACGATCCAGGTAATCTCAAGATGCGGGAACGCTTCGCCGAGCGCGGCGGAGACGGGAAGCGCATGCGTCACGTCACCGATGGAGCTGAGGCGAATGATGAGCAGACGCTTGACACGGTTCAGGTCGGGAAGAGGCCTCGTCATCGGCTCAGGCGGGGACGCGCCCCGCGGCGTCCGACGGCAGTGCCCGCAGCGCCTCCGGGGAGACGAGCGGCCTGCCTGCGATCCTCTCAAGCACCGAGACGGGCGCAAGCTCCGGCAGCAGCATCGCCTGATAAGGCACGATGCACGTCTGCTCCATCGCATACTGCCCTGAGAGTGCCTTGTGAGCAACCAGGTCGGTGAAGGAGATCCATGTCGAACCGGAGGGAAACACCGCTGTGTGCCGTTGCCCGCTGTGCTGAAACCGGCGAGCTGGCCATCGAGC
>JANXLO010000711.1 GCA_025355115.1 Chthonomonadaceae bacterium | reverse complement strand
TGCGTCAGCCAGTCAGGAAGGAGCAGCCCTACCGATAGAGCAGTGGTTCCCCAGAAGGGAGCCCCGCCTGGCGTTCCGGCTTTCTTGCGCATTTTGCCAAGGAAGAAGCAGCCCCCGTAGAGAGCAGCTACCAGCCAGAAGCGTCCCGTCGCATCGCCGCTGACATGACCTGCCATCTTCGCTGCGGCAGAGGCGTTGAGGATGCCAGCGCCGTACTTCGTCTTCGGGCCGTTCGCCTTCTGCGCTGATTTCTCGAGGATGCTCTTAATCTCGTCCGGGTCTTTGACGCCCTGCGACACGATCAGCGCAGCGACGGCTGCCACGTGCGGGGAGGCCATCGAGGTGCCCTGGAAGGAGAAGTAGTCGTCCTCCGGCTCGCCGTTGTCGCCCGTCATCACCGTGTTCTGCAGAATGCCGCCCGCCTCTCCGCCCTTCTGCTTGTCGCCACCGGGAGCGGCGATCGCCACCTGTTTGCCCCAGGAAGAGTAGAAGCTCAGCGTTGCGTCCGGCCCCACAGAGGAGACGGCGATGCAGTCCTTATAGGCCGCGGGATAGCCGACGCCCTCGCGCCCGGAGTTTCCAGCCGCGCAGACGATGGCGACGCCCTTCTTCTTGGCGTAGGCGCAGGCGGAGCCCATTAGCTCATCAGGGAAGGGACTGCCCAGGCTCATATTGATGACGTTCGCGCCGTGATCTGCCGCCCAACGGATCGCCTCAGCGATGTCGCGGGAGGAGCCGGATCCTGACGCGCTCAGCACCTTGAGCGGCATTATCTTGCACTTGAAGGCGAGGCCCGCCACGCCCTCATTATTGTCGGTGCTCTCGGCGATGGTGCCCGCGACGTGCGTGCCGTGGCCCTGGTCGTCGTTAGGAAAGGCGTCGTGCCCCACAAAATCGTAGCCCTCGACGAACTGCGTTTCGGCGAAGTCTCGGGCACGCTTACCCTTTTTGGTGTCCTTGTAGGCGACCCCGGTGTCGATGACTGCAACAACTGCGCCCTCGCCCTTGGTCTGCTCCCAGGCCTCCTCCGCCTTTATCATTCGGAAGTTCCACTGTTCATTGTAGCGGGGATCGTTGGGCTTCCAGCGTCCGGTGTCCTCGTCGGGCTTGCCCTCGGTGGAAGCGGGCTGCGCGGCAGCGGTCTCGCCCTGGGGAAGCTCGAAGAAGTGAACGATGTCGGCGGCCTCGACGCGGGGATCGGAGCGCAGCGCGGTGAGCTCGGCATTCAGGTCGGCGCCGAGCGGCAGATCGGCGTCCGCGACGTCGGTCTCCTGCTGAGACTGCTCACTGTTCCAGTGCAGGGCGAGGTGCGTCTTGGCGCCGAGGTCTGCCAGGTCGGCGTCGGTCGTCCCGGGCCGCATCTGGACTTCCAGCGCGTTGGGGTTCGACCATTCCGACGTCATCGCGGGCGGATGGGAAGGAATGTTGCGCTCTGCCGCCTCGTGCCTCCATGTCAAAATCGTAGGGGTCGCCGCGGCGACCAGCAGCAGCGCCGACACCCAGCGCAGACCTCCAGAACCGGATTTCTCGCCCATCTCATGCACCTCGTTTCTCGAAGCCTATTACTTCGACTGCGGAAGCCAGTCTTTATGGCGGCTCACGATATAGTCGTACCTATCCACAGTCTTGCCGGAAAACTCATTGAAGAGCGGAGTGCCGCCCGCATACACCGTGCCCTTGGCATCGCCGTATTCATTCAGGCCAAGCCGCTTGATCGTGTCGTCGATCAACTTCCTCTGCTGTTCATCTAATTGGGGCATCGCAACCTCCCTGCACAGCATATCGCCGTATGAATTACAAGACGAGTTCTGACCATCCATAGTTTCACCCCCGCACCGTCCCGCATTGATTGTAGCGATTCAGCACTAGATTGTCAATGCCAAGTCGGAGTCACGAGCTTGCTTCTGCCCTCCATGAACCACGAAGGCAAGCAGCACCGCCCCGAACACAAACTTGCAGAGCAAAGAGTCTTTAGTGCTTTGGCGCGACAATCCCCTCCTCGGAGGGAAGGAGCCAGCGGCTATAGTCGAAAGTCCA
>JANXLO010000707.1 GCA_025355115.1 Chthonomonadaceae bacterium | reverse complement strand
CACTGCGCTACGCTGGGGGCATTAAGGCTTCTGGAGTCAATCACAGCGTGCGCATAAACACGCTGGATCCAGGAAATTCCCGCATAATTCAGGATGTGGATGTCAAGGATGCTTCCGCCGTAAAAGCGCTTCGGCTCTTCGACGGAGATGAGGTCGAAGTCCTCTCTGTGCGGCCGGTGCTCAGCAATCGGGTGACCGTCGAAGGCGCGGTAGATCAGCCGAACGACTATCCTCTCACCGCGAACATGCGCGTCTCCGACTTGCTCAATCGCGCACGGGGCCCGATCAACGAGGCCTACCTTACTCGCGCGGAACTCCGTCGTTGGAACCCCGATACAACAACCACTCTACAGGTCGTGGATCTGGAAAAGGCGCTGGCCCACGATCCGCTGAACGACGTCGTGCTGCAAAAGTGGGATCGACTCAAGGTCTATACGCGAGACGAAGTGACTTACCTTGGGCGGCGCATGGTTACGGTGAAGGGGGCAGTGCAGAAAGAGGGCATCTACCCCGTTAGCCGGAACATGCATGTGAGCGACCTGCTCCGGTGGGCGGGAGGGCCATCACCCGACGCCAATCTAGAGAAAGCATTCCTCATCCATCAGCATGAAGACGGCCCGTCGAGCAAAGAAGATGTCAATCTGAGTGCGGCGCTCAACGGAAATACTTCGAAGGACCCGGAGATTCTGGACAACGACACGCTCATCGTCTACAGTTTCCGGCAGGCTACGTTCACTCCTGATCACATCGTTCAGATCGTGGGCGAAGTGGTGAATCAGGGAGTGTATCCGAGGACGCAGGGAATGAAGCTGAGCGAGCTCATCAGCTTCGCGGGCGGGCTCACTCCGGGCGCGGGACACAAGCTGTCGTTGGCACATGCGCGGCAATTGACGGACGGCCCCAACTCTAAAATGAACGTCAGCACCATCAGCCTGACTGACAACAATTCGCTTCCTCCGAGCTCCGACGCTGTCCTCGCGGACGGAGACGTAGTCAGCATTCAAGGGGTCGGCGGCTTCGTTCAGACAGTACAGAGGGTGCAGATTCGCGGCGCGGTCAACACGCCCGGCTACATCTTCCTTACCAGCAAGAACGTGCGGCTTTCGGAGGCCATCAAAGAAGCAGGCGGGCTTCGCCCCGAGGCGTTCCCACAGGGTGCAGAGTTCTATCGGAACCCTGACCTGCTGGCAACGACAGGGCAGAAGCAGCTCTCCGCGAGCATCGGTACACTCAACGACCTGCTGAACGACAGCGCCTACCTTCGTGAGCGCGGCAAATCTAGGCTAGACATCATCAAGGCGACTGGCCAGGCTCAACAGAGCGCGAGCGGAGATTTGCTCGGCGGCCTTGCGGGGGGCGGTGCGGCTGCCGCCGCGGCCATCCCGAATGCTGCGGCTGGCGCGGCTGGAAATCAGCTTGCCAGTCAGGAGCTCGTCACGAAAGCCCGTCCTGTGGGAACCGAGAAGCTGCAGCCGGACGGCAATATCGCGGTCAACCTTCCGATGGCGCTGCGCCGTCCGAACACCATCGACGACATTGTGCTGGTGGACGGGGACACGATCAATATCCCCGAGACGCCGACGACCGTGCAGATAGTGGGTGCGGTCTTTCATGAGCGTGGCGTTCAATACAAGCCTGGGGAGACGCTGCTGCAGTACATTTCCGAAGCGGGCGGTTATGCTCCCGATGCCGCCCTCGACCGGATAGAGGTTATTCGCGTAGGCGGTGGCCTTGCCCCGTCGAAGAAGGCCGGGCCGATACAGCCGGGCGACGTGATTTTGGTGCCGACGAAGGTGCTCGCCGCCAGCATCAGCAGCCATTCCAACGCAATCGGCGATTTCTTCAAATCGCTCACTACCTCCGCGATCATCTTCAAGCTCGCGACCGGGCTGTTTGGAAAGTAACATCCTTCATTTCGCATATTCCCGTCTCCGAGTTTCGGAGACGGGATTTTTTATTTGTCGCGAATGCATGGCCTGCTCAAAGTCGTATGACAGGAAGGAATGCCTTTAAACTTTGTCGTATGATGAGCTATATTCCGTTTTGCGGCACTCAGATGCCGACTGCCTTGTCCTATCCTCCGGCTGAGCCGGAATGCTGTTCCGTGCAGGGAGAAGAACGTTATGTCACACCCAACCGACCCCACTCCTGAAACCGCAGAGTCCGCCGCACAGTACCGAGTGAGCGCTCAGGAACTCTCTCATATCGTCCATATTTTGCAGGCCAGAAAAGAGGCGGAGGCGAGGCATCGTGCCGGAACGGTGGCTCTGGGCGATGCCGTCGAGCAGCTTGGCCTCGATAAGACGCCGGAGCAGCTTCTTGAGGAGATACAGGCGGACAGGACTCACCGAAGCGGAGTCTCTCGCCCAAAGCGCCAGACCGCCTCACAGCGCAGCTCCTTGGCCAGGATTGCGATCTTCGCTGGACTTGCGGGCATGATGGCAATGAGCGTCCACCAGCACTCCCTGAACCGCGCCATATGGGAAAACCGCAGAAACCCTTACTTCCTCACCCCCTTTCCTATGTCTGCCCCCGCCTCTCCAATGCCTGATCAGGCGACTATGACCACGCCGGCAATTCAGGAACCTCTGCCTGAGATACAGATGCCCGCAGGCAACTCAGCGCTTTTGCGTCCTTTTTCGGAATTTAGCGACGGCGAGCGTGCGGACTGTGAGTTTGGCTCATTGCGCCAGCTTGCGTCAGGTAGATCTGCCGCAGAGGTGCTCGTGAGATCGTTCGGGACAAGTGACGACAGGCTATGGACAGTAGAGAAGCACAGCGGCGAAGTTCAGGTTCATGCTTTTGCGGCCATTGAGGAGAAGGAGGCTGCTCTCAACGGCTATCCTGCTCATGTCTATGCCTCTCCGCACCAGGGTCTTGAAGAGCAGCTTCTTCCGCTATCTGCGTTTGACAACGCCCAGCAGGTGGACATGCCGGGCCACTCCGGCGCGCTGCTCAATCCGGCCGCGCAGGCCATCGAAGAGCCGCAAAATAGTCCTTTCTCCGATTCCAAGCCCTCTCATTGGGCGTATCAGGCTGTCACGGAGGGGCACTGAGCCCGCCCCACGCGGTCTGCCGATCCACCACTCTGCGCCGGGCCTTCTGAAGAAGGCCCGGCCTTCCGTTATAGGAGGCATCATCGTGCGTGCTCTGGTCAACTACGAACGTGCGCCATTCAAAGTAGAGCTTCGCGAGAAGCCTGTTCCCCAAATCGGTGATGACGATGTGCTGCTCTCGGTGCGCGGCGTCGGCGTGTGCGGCAGCGATCTACATCAGTGGCACGCCAGCCACTCCTGGAGCGTGAACTATCCTGTTACGCTCGGGCATGAGTTCGCAGGGATCATTGTGAAGGCTGGCCGAAACGTCGTCGGCTTCACTGAGGGCGACCGCGTCGTGAGCGAGACGGCTGCCTCCATCTGCGGCCAGTGTGTCTACTGCCGAAGCGGCACCTACAATCTCTGTCCACACCGCCTCGGATTCGGATATGGCCTGGATGGTGCGATGGCAGAGTTCGTAAGGGTCCCCGTTCGCTGCCTCCACCGAGTACCAGACAATGTCCCGTTTGAGGATGCTGCCATGACTGAGCCGGGTTGCGTTGCCTGCAACGCGGTGATGGAGCTTTCACGCATCATGCCAGGCGACACCGTCGTCGTGCTCGGGCCTGGCACCATCGGCCTCATGGTGCTCCAGATGTGCAGGCTGTGCAGCCCCGGAACTCTGGTCCTGGTAGGCACTTCACGGGACAAGGGTCGTCTGGAGGTGGGCCGTCGGCTCGGCGCGGATCTAACCATCGAAGCGGACAACGAAAACGCGTCTGAGCGGGTCATGGCATTAGGAGATGGCTTTGGAGCACATCTAATTGTAGACTGCGTAGGCGTATCCACCGCACTAAAAACAGCTCTGGAGATGGTTCGCCCCGCCGGACAGATCACGAAGGTGGGCTGGGGGAAGGAGCCGCTCGGCTTCTCGCTGGACCCGCTAGTGCAGAAGGCCGCGACCCTTCAGGGCTCTTTTTCCCATACCTACAGGACGTGGGAGCGAGTGATCGGCCTGATGGCCGGAGGCAGGCTAGACCTGTCGCCGATGCGACGAATATTTCCCCTCGATGACTGGGAGAACGCTTTTCAAACTATGGACTCTCTCGCAATCGCCAAGAGTGTGCTTATTCCCTGAGTCAATCCCAGCAATGTCAGACGGCCAGGTTGTCTGCTCTCCCTCGGCATTGGCCTGGGACGGACTGTGCAAAGGGATTGTGCTATAATTTGACGGTTGACACGGCTCTCCGCCGAGAGCATGCATCGGTTCAGGAGGCAGTACATGACGCAGGGAGTGCAGCACAGTACGCCCTCACAACCGAATTCGCAGGAGGCTGGCAGTTCCTCCACGCTCTATGACGCGCTCATCGAGTGCATAGCCGTAATCGCTGATGCCCCTAGCGTTGGTGACGCGCTGGCTCTGCTCTTGCCGCTACTGAAGAGACGCTGTGCGGCTCGCTCGCTCGC
>JANXLO010000702.1 GCA_025355115.1 Chthonomonadaceae bacterium | reverse complement strand
CGCCGGGCGGCAGGACGGTCGTGTAGTTGACTCGGGTCCAGTAGTCCTTGGTGCTCTGGTCACGGATTTCGATGTAGAGCGAGACCGGCACGGCGTCGGAGTTGAAGGCATCAGCTTTGAAGAAGTCGTACCCAGTCCAGTCTTGCGGGCCGTCCCAGCGGGCATAGCCATTGTTCAAGCGCAGCGCGAATTTTCCCACGGTCGCATGAGCGGCCTCCACGCTCACGTTGTCGGCGGCGCTGCCCGTAAAAGGTGTGGTCTTGCCGTCCTCGAAGCTGGCAAGGAGACGCACGGGAGGCGTCTGTGCCGTATCTGTCTGTGTGCCGAGCGTCTCCCCGCAGGCGTAGCAGGTTCGCTGATCCGGCATATTGAGGTAGCCGCAGTCCGGGCAGTGCACGGCTCGGCGAGCATCCAGAGGGGCGGGAGGCGCGATTGGCTTCTCCTCGCTTCCCATCGTCGGCCCTTTGGTGAGCGGGACGGTGCTCGCCACTCTCTCCAAGCGCGCATCGTCCACCCATAGCCTGCCAGTCGCCCATAGTCCGATCCGAAATGCCAGTTCCTGTCGAGCCACGATGTCGCGCACCATCTCCATGCGCGTCCAGCCGAACGTGCCGCTCCTCTTCAGGGGATAGTAGATGTCGTCGCCGAAATTGACGTCCTCGCTGAGACCGTATGCGTGCGTGCCGACATCGAGACCACGAATCCAGCAGGAAAATCTGTAGCGGCCTGGCTCCGCCGTCACCGTCGGGCTGTAGAGTCGCATCTTGACGCCCTGCGTCCCTCGCATCTCCGCGCTGGTCTTGCCGGAGTGCGCGACCTTGCCGTTGCGAAACACTCCTGCCCCCTCGAATAGCCATCCACTCCATTTCGCATAAGGGATCCCGAACTGGTTTGGACTCTGAGTTGCCTCCATGGAGGGGTCAGGAAGCAGGTTCTCCGCGCTCTGCGCCCATGGCACTTGGGAACCCGGCTGGCTATGTTTACAAGCGGTGGGCGGACACAGGGCGCCACCGTCAAGTGCCGCCCCGCAGCCGCCAACCGCGCCTAGTATGATTGCAACTGAGTGGAAAATGCCATAGCGGCTCAGTTCGGCATGGCCGGTCCACTATCCTGCGC
>JANXLO010000664.1 GCA_025355115.1 Chthonomonadaceae bacterium | reverse complement strand
GCCGCGCCCGCGCAGGCCCGCCGCCTTGATCTCGTCGATGACCGCCTGGCGCTCCATACCGGCGGCGCGACGCAGGCCCGAATAGCCGCCGTGGGCCTCGTAGACTTCGATCTCTTCTATGTTCGGAACCAGTCTGTGCTTGAAGAGCAGGTTGACTATGCCCATCGCAAAAACTCCTCTATCAAAGCATGGGCCCGGGAATGCCCCGAAGAGCCTCCGCATCGGAGCTGCCGCCGCCATTCTCACTCGAGCCCGGAATATGGATCTTTACAATCGCATCGGCAAGCTTGGAAGGAGTATAGTTCTCGCTTCGTCGCAGCTCGTCAATCAGCGTCATCACATTTTCCGACGTGATATGAGTGAAATAACGGTCTCCCACCTGCACAACAGTCGCTGCACCGCAGAAGTTAAGACACTCGGCCTCTGAAAGCGTGAACTCTTTGTCCTCGGTGGTCTGGCCGAGCCCAATGCCTAGCTCATGCTCCAGCCGATGGACGATGTCGTACGCGCCAAGCACTGCGCAAGTAAGGCAGGTGCACACTTCGAGGTGATGCCGACCGCGCGGACGCAAGTTGTACATCGTGTAGAAAGTGGCAACGCCCTCGACTTCTGCGAACGAAAGCCCGAGGTAGTCGGCGACTTCCTGTATTCCGGAGGGAGTAAGGTAGCCATTGTATTCTCGCTGCGCGATCCATAAAGCAGGAAGGCAGGCGGCTTTCCGCTCAGGATAGTGCGTCGCGATCTCTTCAAGCTCAGCGAGCGCCTGCTCGGAGAAACGCCGCTCTCTCTGCGGTGAGGGCAGCGGCTCTCGCGGTCTGACTGTCAAATTTGCGGGCGTGGACATTCAGTGGCCTCTATCGGTCGATCTCGCCCAGAATGATGTCGATGCTTCCAATGATCGCCACGACATCGGCGATGATACGTCCCTCGCATAGTTTCGAAAGCGCCTGGAGATTCATGAAGCAGGCAGGGCGCTGGTGAGCACGATATGGGCGGTTTGTGCCATCGCTCACAATGTAGAAGCCCATTTCGCCTTTTCCCGACTCGATAGGGACATAAGCTTCGCCGACCGGAGGATGGAACCCCTCTGTCCACAGCTTGAAATGGTGGATGACAGCCTCCATGCTATTGTCGAGCTCGGCGCGAGGCGGAGGAACGATCTTTCGGTCACTGATATTTATCGGGCCATCGGGCATATGCTCCAGGCACTGCTTGATGATCTCTCTGCTCTGATACATTTCGGCGACTCGCACTCTGTAGCGGTCATAGACGTCGCCGTACTGCCCGACAGGAATGGCAAAATCAAAGTTCTCGTAGCCGCTGTAGGGCGCGGACTTGCGAATGTCGATTTCGGCGCCGGTCGCCCGCAGGCATGCTCCGCTGACGCCGAGTTGAAGGCAGTCCTCGGTAGATAGTATCCCCACGCCCTGCGTTCTCTCCCGGAAAATCGGGTTGGCATTCAGCAGATTCTCAAGCTCTTGCAGAGCACGCGGAAACTCGTCGACAAAGGTCTTAACTCGCTCGAACCAGCCATCGGGGGCGTCTCCGCGCAGGCCCCCAGGTACGATCCAGGAGGTCATCATACGCACGCCGGACATCATTTCTTTGAGTTCGAGAATCTTTTCACGCTGCGAGAACGCATAGAAATAGACCGTCATGCCGCCCAGGTCGAGCACGTGCGTGCCTAACCAGACCAGATGCGAGGCCAGCCTCTCGAGCTCCATCAGCAGAACGCGCAGATACTGTCCTCGCGGCGGAGGCACTACGCCCAGCAGCTTTTCTACTGAGAGGGAAAAGGCTGCATTTTCCAGGAGTGAGGCCACGTAATCTATGCGATCTGTGAGCGTCACGCCCTTCATATAGGTCTGATATTCCAGCTCTTTTTCGATGCCGGTGTGCACGTATCCGATATGAGGCGTGGCGCGAACGATCACTTCCCCGTCAAGCTCCAGCACCACTCGCAACACGCCGTGAGTGCTCGGGTGCTGCGGCCCCATGTTGACGACCATCGTCGAGTCGTCCAGCGGGTCAATCTGCACTCCTGGCGCAAGCGATCCTGTGGGAATATTCAGTTCTCGGGTCTCGGTTGCCATGTCAATCTCTCGTCAGATGCGTCTTTTTTCGCCCTGGCGATCGCCGGTAGGGCCTGTGAAGGATTCGCCGGGATGCTGGACAGGGACTTCAGATACCGCTGGGCCGACCTTGCCGCCGGGGAACTGCACGCGCTCTCCTCCGAGCGGAAAATCCTTGCGTTGCGGGTGCCCAACCCAGTCCTCCGACATCAGTATGCGCCGCATGTCAGGATGCCCGCTGAATCGGACGCCAAACATGTCGAATATCTCGCGCTCAGGGAAGTTAGCTCCTGTGTATACGCCAGTAATGCTGGGGACTACGGCATCCTCTTCGGGCACTGGCACCTTCAAAAAAATGCGTCTGCCTGTCCCATGCACAGTCCCGTTTTTTTTGTAGGGCATCGAGTACAGATTATAAACTACTTCGAACCGGTAGTCTTCCCGATAGTCCAGATAGTCCGCGCCCAAGCATTCAGAAAAGAAGTTGTACTGGAGCTCCGGATCGTCACGAAGGAGCTGGCACACTTCGACTATATGATCTCGGCGTATCATCACGCGAGTATCCCCTCGAAACTCGTTTATGCTGAGAATCGCATCGGGGAACGCGGTGCGAATTTTTTCGACCTCAATTATTTCCTTCAGTTCAGGCACAGGAGTAGCGATGTCTGCCATGCTATTTGCCTCCGCCGACGGGCGTCAGGATTCGTCCGGACTCAGGCAGCTTCTCTTCCTGAGATACCGCTCCGTAACCGGGCACCCTTCCGGTGGCTGCTGTCGCAAGTTCCGCAGGGCCGGAATGCTCGTTGCCATAGCGCAACGCTGGACGGGGGGCGAGCATCTCGGGAGTAACCTTGTCTCCCGCTTTGCCGCTGTCCGTCTCGTCCCAGTCCAGAGCTCCCTTGCCGATGATGTAGGCATAGCCTACGAACAGAATTCCAACAAAGACAGCCATTTCAATGAATTCAAACACTTTGACGGCGTGCGGCAGAGTATGGTACGTG
>JANXLO010000661.1 GCA_025355115.1 Chthonomonadaceae bacterium | reverse complement strand
CTCGTTCGCCTCAATGATTCTGGGCACGCCTGACCGCATGACGGGGTTGGCGACGCTCGGCGCGACCCACATCGACGAGCAGGCGGCGATGGTGCTGGGGCATCCGAATGGGGCGCTGGCGCTGCTCTCAACCGCAATCCGAACCAACTCCCCGCACAACGCCGTCATCCTGGGCGAAGAGGGACGGATCGTGCTCCAACCGCCGTTCTGGAAGCCCGAGCGCATGACTGTGTCGCGCAACGGCAAACCCGATGAGGAGATCTACGTGCCCTCGGTCGGCTCCGGCTTCAACTACGAGGCGGAGGAGGTAGGCCGTTGCCTGCGGGAGGGCAGAGTGGAGAGCGATATCATGCCGCTGGATGAAAGTCTCGCGATCATGCGCACTATGGACTCCCTGCGCGCCCAATGGGGCATCATCTATCCTGCCGAGCGGGGGCTGCGGACAGGCTGACCAGGCCCGCCGCTGAGGAGAATTCTCAATGCTGATAAAAAGCCGGGCACCTGTTCGAATCGATTTCGCGGGAGGGTGGACGGACGTTCCCATCTTCTCCGCCGGAGCGGGCGGAGTTGTGGTCAACGCGGCCATCAACCACTACGTTTCCGGAAGCATGGAGATCCACGACGGCGCAGAGTCGGATTCACCCCCGTCTCCGGACGGGCAGACTTCAGACGGCCTCACTGTCCTCTATCGGTCGGATCTGCCGTCCGGCTCCGGGCTGGGAACCTCCTCCGCGCTGAACG
Organism: Chthonomonadaceae bacterium; assembly: GCA_025355115.1. Lineage (GTDB taxonomy): Bacteria > Armatimonadota > Chthonomonadetes > Chthonomonadales > Chthonomonadaceae > JANXLO01. Next base: position 1,814 of record JANXLO010000661.1, on the reverse strand, counting down.
TCGTGTGGCTCAGCCTCGTGAAGTCGCAGATTACGACCGATGAGGATAGGGGACGCATCGCAGAACTGGCGTACAAGCTGGAGGAGATGCTGGGGATACTTGGCGGCAAGCAAGATCAGTACGCCAGCGCCTACGGCGGCTTCAACTCGATGACATTCGGGGAGTCGGTCGCTGTCGAAAGACTTCACGTTCCGGCGGAGATGGTCTCCGATCTGGAGGCCCGACTGGTGCTCTGCTACACCGGGAAGCCCAGGCTTTCGGGCAACATCCATGAGAATGTCTGGGGCGCCTTCCGCCGCGGAGCGCCCGCCATGGTCAATGCGCTCTACACACTGAGAGAGTGCGCGATTCAGATGCGCGAGGCCCTGCTTCAGGGCGATGCCAGCGCTTTCGCCGCGCTACTGAGCAGAAACTGGCAGTGCCAGAAGGCGCTCGACCCCTCCGTCACTAACGCGCAGATCGACGACCTGTATGAGCGGGCCGAAGCAGCCGGCAGCATCGGCGGCAAGGCGTGCGGGGCAGGAGGCGGCGGGTGCCTGCTATTCTTCGCCGCGCCCGGCAGACAACAGGCCGTAGCAGACACTCTCACACAGGCTGGCGCGAGGGTCATTCCCTTCAAGTTCGACTTCGACGGCCTCCAGGTGACCAAAGAACAAAGCCCACTTCTTTCCTGAACAGACACTCAGTTCGTCATAGAGAAAACAAGTGCACTGCACGCAAACCAGTGCAATATAAATCCATCGGAGCCGTTAAAAAGACCGATGTGGACTGGACAGGGGGGAGAAAACAGATGTCCAAACTGCTGATCGTGGCAGGCGTCGTTACACTGATGATCGGCATTGCGCTGTCGATTCAGAGCAATCTGGCTGGCACGATGCAGCAAGGATTGAACGGCGCCACCGAAAATGCGGTCATCTTCGACCTCATTGGCGTGGTCTGCATCCTGGCGGGCCTTGCCTCGCGCCGATGACGCCGTGCTAGCCAGTAAGCGCCGACTAATGGGAGATCGACAGTTCGTTGCTCACCTTGTAGCCTTTGTGCATCTTCGACAGCTTGGCCGCGGCGACGCTGCCCGCTCGCATCTTGACCGCTTTGCTGTAGACATGCCCTGTGAGATGCAGGACATAGTCCTTCGTGCGGACGTTGATGTGATTTCGCTTATCGTTGAGCTGGGAGTCCTCGATGATTGCGGCTTTGACTTTTGGCGTGATGTGCATCGCGTCTGTCGTGTCCCGCATGCCCTCTTTCGCCTTATGGATCATGCCTTGCTTCTTATATCCGACTTCCGTGACCCTAATTTTCTCGGATTGGCCCTGTGCGGTTGCCGCGCATTCCGTCAGCGCAGCGGCAGCCAGCAGTGCAATTCCGAGCCTCAGTGACGTAGTTTTCATCGTCGTCTCCTCATCCTTAATTCATGATGTGCATCACGGTGGTCGCCACCGGATCAGAATTCAGACTGATCGGCGGCCCTCAATGTTCCCCCTTCACAATGCGATATTCGCACGCTTTTTCTCACGTCTGCAGTCTCTCCGCAAGCGACACTGTCCCAAACGCAAACCATCCCCTGTCAGCATGTCCTGATGGACAGCAGAGAGGGGATGGCAAAGCAGTCGTAAGCCTGAAGACTACTCTTTGTCTGCGGTCGCGCTCATGTCGCAGCCCTTGCAGCAGTAGTAAGTCTTGCCGTTGTACTTCACGGCTTTGGTCAGTTTGGCGGTGGCCTTGCTGGGCATCATCATGCCGCAGGCGGGGCACTTGAGCGGCTCGTAGTTGTCGGAGACAGCCGCAGTGCCGCCGGACGCGGACTCGGTCGC
>JANXLO010000649.1 GCA_025355115.1 Chthonomonadaceae bacterium | reverse complement strand
ATGGACTGTCCGACGAACTTGTCGAGGTTGGTCTACAGGCTGCCGTTGCCGACATGCGATGCGGGAACGAACCCGCGGATGCCGAGATCGACCACCAGACCGCCCTTGACGCGCTCCTGAACCATGGCGATTATCGTTTCGCCCGACTCTTTGGCCGCCTGGACTTTAACCCAGGCCTGCTCGAAGTCCGCTCGCTTTTTTGAGAGGATGGGAATGCCATCCTGATTCTCCGGATCCAGCACGTAGACACGTATCTTATCGCCGACCTGCACGATGGTTTCGGGGTTGATATTGGCCCCGGCATCGCGTGAGAGTTCGTTGAGTCGGATGATGCCTTCGGACTTCGCGCCAACGTCCACCAGCACCCCTTCACGATCGACGCGCATCACCATTCCATCGACGACAGTGTCACGCTGCAACTGCTGCAACTGACCGAAAGCGGCCATGCTGTACCGCTCATCGTCCTCTTCGGGGGTGGCGACCGCTTCCGCGACAGGCGGCGCGGGCGTTTCGATCACGGGTGCGGCGGGCTGCGCCGGAGCCGGTTCTTCGGTTGCCTCGGGTGCGGCGGGTGCAGTTTCGCCGGAATGATCGGGGTGACCATCCTCGCTCGGCGACGTGTGTGCCGTCTCCGTCACTTCCAGAACCATCTCGTCAGACATAATTACGATCCACTCCTCTCAGCGCGGCACTGGCGCCGGTCTCCTTGCCGGTCGGCGTGCGCGGCGGGTTGACAATTGTGGGCAGGGGTGACCCGGCCCGAAAGCGATGAATGCTGGGAAAAAAAGGCGATACCGATGAAGACAATTACACTTACTCCGCTGGAATCCTTCTTTTGAGGGATGGAAATCCTTCTTTTTGAGGAGATTGAGGTGGAAAAACCGTTCATGCTGCTCCGAAGAGGAGGTAACCCCACTAATGCCCCTGCTATTATAGCATGATTCCAGCGCTTTGAGACTCGAATCGACCAGAATCGAGGCGAATACAGACCGATTGCATAAAATAAAGGATCGGCAGGGCAGAAGAAGCCTACTCAGCCGTCTCCGCTACCGCGACGCCGACTCGCTCCGGAGCTCTCTCCTCCAAGGAGAGATGAGCAGACGGCCCGCCTGGATGGTTGCGGAGATGCAGCCAGTATCGACGCACGATGATTCTCAGCAGAGAGGCGACGGGTGCGGCGAAAAACATTCCGAGCAGCGCCCCGAGCTGTCCGCCTATGACTATGCCGCCCATCTCGCCGCCGATAAGCAGCACCAGAATGATAAGGATTGGGTGAAGCTCCATACGATCCCCGATCAGCATCGGCATGATGAACTTGCTCTCGATGAGATGCAGCAGGGTGAAGAAGCCGAGGACAGCCAGCGCGGTCGTCGTCCCCTTTGTCACCCAGGTCAGCAGAATGATGGGAATTCCGCCTATGATCGGCCCGATGATGGGTATGGCGCGGGTCAGGCCCGCGAGAACCCCCATCGTGACGGGGTACTTCACCCCAAGCGCGGCGAGGCCGAGCCAGACGACGACGCCCGCAAGCAGGCAGAGGATGAACTGACCGTAGACGAAATCACGCATGATTCGATTGAACTGGCGAAGGAGGCGAAGTATGTCCGGCAGATAGCGGCGTGGGACCAGCGCGACGAACTCATGCTTGAGCGTGCGGCCATCGATGAGAAAGTAGAAGGCAAGCACCGGGAGCAGCACGATCTCGACAACACTCTTCAAACTCTCTGCTACGCGGCGCAGCAGCGCCTGTCCCGGCTCGACCATTCGCTCCGCAAGGCTGCTTTTCTTGATGTTGCCGAGGATCTTGTCGGACTTCATAGTGTCGGGGGCCGACTGGTCGTAGCGGCGCAGAGCGTCCTCGGTAAGCGTTTGGAGCTGAGTTTTGCCCGTCACGACATCCTTCGACATGACGCTCTTGAACTCTTCCACAAAGGGAGCAATCACCAGTTTTGTGCCTTGCCAGACGACCAGAACAGTGAGGAGGAACACATAGAGGGTCGCGTACGTGCGAAGAACGTGCTTCTTGAGGGGCTTGAGGCGCGCGACGGGCTGCCGGGTCAGAGCGGCCCGCAGCCCGTGGACAGTCGAGGCGAAGGCGGTGTGAATGCGCATGAACAGAGATCGGCAGACTAGCCACTCTACCAGCGGGTCGAGCACATAGGCTATTATCGCTGCCACAAGCAAAGTGGTGAAAATATTGCGGAGCCGGTAGCAGGCGTAGACAAGCATGGCGACCAGTGCGAGCCGCCACAGCAGCCGCCACACCCCGTTCACGACGCCGTCCGACCGATTAATCCACCCCGCCATTCGCATCCGTCCTTGTAGCCCCGGCTACATTCGCCGTCGGCGCACCGGCTGGCGGCGTACCGTGCCTAGCCTGCTCTCAGTCTGCTGGCCGTCCCCGCCGTCTCCGCTGACGGCAGCGGCGCCGGAAGCTCGACTCGGCGTGACGAGCGGGCGATCTCCGGGGAGCATTCCGCTCGGCCGAGCCGTAAGGCCGCTCTTCGGGCCGGTGAGAGCTCCGGAAGTTGTGAGCACTCCGGTGCCGTCGCGCTGTTTCCAGAGCACCAGTAGCACACTGGCGTTGAAGATGGAGGAGTAGGTTCCGCTGATGATGCCGATGAGCAGCGCGCCGACGAACTGATGGATGATCGCGCCGCCGAATAGGAAGAGCGCGACCAGGGTCAGTATGACGGTGAACGATGTGTTCAGCGACCGGGCGATGGTCTGGTCGATGCTGCGATCCGCCAGATCGGCAAAGTTCTCACCCTTCAGGCGATGTTGAAGGTTCTCGCGCATCCGGTCGAAGACGATGATGGTGTCGTGGACGGAGAAGCCGATGACCGTCAACATGGCGGTGACGAACAGACTGTCGATCTGCCACTTGAAGATGTAGCCCAGGATCGCGAAGGAGCCCCAGACGACGAGGACGTCATGCAGTAGAGCGGCTACGGCGCAGAGGCCGTACTTCAGCCCCTCCTTGAACCCACCGATGCCCGCGAATCGGAAGGTGAGGAAGAGCACGATCAGCAGGGAGGCGACGATGACTGCCGTGATGGCGTCTCGCACCAGCTCCTTGCTGATGGTGCCGCTGACGTCCGAGTAGGCGACATCCTGCGCGCCGCGCCCCTGCGCCAGCGGCCCCACCTTGGTGATGAGGGCCTGGATGACGTTGCTGCGCTCCTCCTGGGCAAGGCGTATGGTCGTGACGAAAGCGGGCTTGGAGTTGAGATCATCGCTGACCACAACGCGGCTGTCCTTGTAGCGCGGGTCGATGCTGACGAGCGCCTTCTGGATTTCATCCGAGGTGTGGCGCGTGGCGTACGGCAGGTTAAGCTCGGTTCCTCCCTGGAAGTCGATGCTCTTCTTGATGCCGCCCATTCCCCAGAAGATCAGGCCTGGAATAATGACGATTCCGGAAAGCCCAACCCAGAACATCTGCCGGCTCATGACGCGGAGCTTGGGGCTCCACTGCGACTTGAGCCCGTAGGCCGCGGGATTCTGGGCGAAGCCAAGCCCGACGAGCGTGAACAGGAAAGTTCGGGTGACCGTGATGGCGGTGAACATGCTGACGGCGACGCCGATGCCGAGCGTCAGGGCGAAGCCTTTGATCGGGCCGGTTCCGAAGTAGTAGAGGACGGAGCAGGTGATCAGGGTGCAGATGTTGGAGTCGGCAATGGCGGTGAAGGCGCGCTTAAATCCGGCGTCGATAGACGCCCGGAGAGTCTTGCCGCTTCGCAGCTCTTCCTTCACGCGCTCGAAGATCAGGATATTGGCGTCGACCGCCATTCCGATGGAGAGAATGAAGCCGGCGATGCCCGGCAGGGTGAGCGTGACCGGCCAGAGCTTGAACAGCGCGATGGAGAACAGAGTGTAGAGTATGAGCGCGACGTCGGCGAGAGCGCCTGGCAGCCGGTAGTACCAGAGCATGAAGATCAGCACGAGGCCGAGGCCTACGATCCCGGCGACGGTCGTAGTTCGGACGGCTTCGGCTCCGAGGGTGGCCTCGAGCTTGCGGGTCTCCAAAACCTCGAGCGGGACAGGCAAGGCGCCGGCGTTGAGCTGCTCGGAGAGGGCCTTGGCGCTCTCCAGAGTGAAGTTGCCCTCTATGATGCCCTTGCCGGGGATCGGCCCATTGATGGAGGGCGCGGTCAGCAGCTCCCCGTCGAGGAACACCGCGAGGAAGTCGCCGAGGTGCGAGGGAACACGAGTGAACTCCTCGAAGATTCGCCCGCCCTCCGAATTGAATTCAAACTGAATGATGGCGTTGCCGGTTCCCTGGATCACCGCTTCGCTGTTGGGCAGGAGGTCCTTGCCGCTGACGAGAGGATCCTTCGAGAACACCTGTGTCTGCAGGACACCCGCCGAGAGGGGCTGATCGGTGGCGGAGTCGACCAGGATGTCCTTCTCCCCTTTGGTGACGGGATCGAGGACCTGCTTGACTTTCCAGACGCTGGAGCGGGTGCCGTTTTTATTGCCGAGCTGAGGCAGCCAGTAGAACTGCAGGTTTGCCGTCGACCGGATGGTGTCCAGGGCCTTCTTCTCGTCCTTGACGCCGGGCAGCTCCAGGATGATCTGGTCGGGCTCTTTAGTGATCAGGAGAGGCTCGGCGACGCCCGTGGAGTTGATTCGCTTCTCCAGGATGTTGCGGATCGCCTGCAGCTTTTCCGGACTCCATTTGCCGCCCTTGTAGTCCTCTGTCTTCGCGCGCAGAATGACGCGGACGCCGCCTTTGATGTCGAGGCCATACTTGGGCGAGGTGTCGAGGCCGAAAATGTTGTTGCGAAATGTGATAGCAGCGGCGCAAACGGTCAAGACCAGGATGACAGCCAGCAATATCCTATTCTGATTACCAGTCAAAACAGACCTCCCAGGAGAACCAAAGGCATTGTTTGAATTAGAGCGGGGTCGTGAGTCAGGTCTTCCTCGGAACCGAATAGCTCGGGGACGGGGCAGAGGGTCGGCAGACAGGCTTTAAGCGCGGCACCCCCGTTGGCCCCGCGCAGGGGGACTCCCTCTATTATATGTCCCTCAGGCCCTCATTGTCAAGCCGGAGGCAGCCGTGCCCTCTTTTCACTTTCTGACGCGCGTCCGCGAAGGCCACCTCCCTCCGGTTTTCCAGCAAGCGAAAAGAGGATCATGTCGAGAAGGCGGCGCGCAGAAAAAAGGCTTCTCGATATTGACACCCCTCGGACTCGGCTGTCATAATTTCGGATTCGCGGGGCGATAAGGCTCGGGCAAGGGAGCAGCGATTTGGAAAAGCGAAGGCTGGGACGGACAGGTCTGGACGTAACGGTGCTGGGTTTCGGAGGCGCGGAGGTCGGGTTTCAGAGCGCAGAGCAGAGCGTCGTGACTCGGCTACTCAACGCTGCCCTAGACGCGGGACTCAACCTAATCGACACCGCCGAGTGCTACAACAACAGCGAGGAGCTGATCGGCAACGCGGTGGCGAACCGGAGGGACGATTTTCATCTTTTCACGAAGTGCGGCCACGCCTCGAGGATCGACCTGCCGGACTGGGATCCGCGCCTCCTGGAGCAGAGCATCGACCGCAGTCTGCGCCGCCTCCAGACCGACCGCATCGATCTGATGCAGCTGCATACCTGCTCGGAGGAGAAGCTGCGGCAGGGAGACGTCATCGCCGTGCTGCAGAAGGCCCGTGACGCGGGCAAAATCCGCTACATCGGCTACAGCGGAGACTGCGCTACCGCACTGTATGCCGTTCAATGCGGAGCGTTCGACACGCTTCAGACCTCAGTAAGCATCGCCGACCAGGAGAGCATAGGCCTTGCACTGCCGGAGGCCGTTCGGCTTGACGTAGGCGTGATTGCCAAGCGGCCCATCGCCAACGCCGTCTGGCGGACGACGAGCAAGCCTGATAACTCCTACGTCCACACCTATTGGGATCGCCTGCAACAGCTGGACTACGATTTTCTGAAAGGCGATATGGACGAAGCGGTCGCCTCCGCGCTGCGTTTCACGCTGACGGTGCCCGGCGTCCACACCGCGATCGTCGGCACAGCCAACCCGGAGCGCTGGCGCAGCAACGCGGAGTTGGCGCGCCGCGGGCATCTGCCAGCAGAGCAGTATGAGGAAATCCGCGCCCGTTGGAAGGCAGTCGCGCAGTCTCACTGGACAGGGCAGGCCTGACCGTCTCAGGCCTGCAATGGGAAGGCACAGAAGCTTAAGCAGCGAGCGAATCCAGCTCTGCCTCATATTCAATCGCTGCGTGGCCGAAGGGCTTGCTCGTCGCGACATAATTAAGCACGGCTTTGCATCCTCATCCTGCATCTCTTTGCGTATTTGCGTGAGTCACTTTTTTAAGAGGCGTTGAAACTTTCTGTCTACTTGTGTCGTCTTAGTCTACATACGTAGACCATTTCTGGCAGAATATGCCCGATTCCTCAGCTTACATTTCATACTGCAGCACAGACTGTGTGAAGCCCAGCACCATGGCGGTGCAACAGGAGACAGCTATGATCCGGCTAACGCGTCCTATGACCCTCTTTGACGCCCTGATCAGTCGCGCCGCGCTTATACGCAATATTCCGCTCCTCGTCGCGCTCCTCCTGACGCT
>JANXLO010000628.1 GCA_025355115.1 Chthonomonadaceae bacterium | reverse complement strand
GGTCATCACAGGAACCATTAGCGTAGGTGGCCTGAACTCCTTCATCAGCACCAATCTTATCGGGTCCGACGAAAACTGGCTCGGCGGACGCATGGAGGTCACGGATGGCAGCGGTTCAGGACAGACCCGCACCGTCACAGCGTTCGATCCAGCCACCGGAACAGTTACTCTCAATGCTCCACTGAATGCAGCGGTCAACGCCACCTCGCGCTTTCTGATCATTACACCCAACAATGCGAAGTATGTTACAGTGAGAACAGGCTTTCAGGTCTCTGTGCCGAACTTGCTTGGCAGCTCACCCAATGATCCTGTCCCCACCGAGCCACTGGCATTCGCCGGAGGCGATGAGGTGGGGTGGATGAACGATGGCTTCGATGGCGGCAGCCAGATTACTTATCGTTACGGCGACATATATAGTCGATTCCGCCAGTCCAACTACGAGCTCGACAGCGCCTTTTTTGCGACGCAGTCCTATAGAACCGCAGCGCCTGGGATCACGCATGTTCCCTTTCCAATAACGGGCGGCCCCGGCGGGGTCAATGCGGGCATCGGCGGAACGAACACTCCTGGCGGCACGGTCGGCGTCGGCGTCGGCGGGCCGCCATCGACAGGGAACATTGGTGTCGGAGCAGGCAACGGAGGCGCGACAGGCGGCCTAATTGTCGGCACAAGAGAATCCGGTGTATTTCCCCAGACGCCGCATATCGGCGGAGCAGGATTCGCATCTAGAACGAACTCAGGGATCGGCTTTGTCAATACAGGAGCTGTCGTCGGACCGGTGTTCATGCGGGCGGGCGTTCGGCTGGGAAGCCTTGGCAATCAGCATGAATTCTCCGTCGATGAACTTATGCTGCGCTATCACAACGAAAAATATGGTGATCTTCAAGGCGGCAGATTCCACTGGTTCCCAAGCCCACTGTCCAACAGCGAACTAGGTGCACTAGTTAGCTTTACCACTTCGGATGGTCTCCTGTATCAGGCGCCGTTCAAGACAGACAAATTGCAGCTCGCCTGGTTCAATCGCCTGAATACGACGGCCGGCCCTGCAGTGAGCGGGTTCGCTGGACGTCTCACTGCCCCAATGCGAACAGGCCGGGTTGGAGTTTCCTTGCTCTCTACTTCGCAGGGGACTGCAGGGTTTTCAGGCGATGTCGGCATACCCATTGTCCCCAACAAACTGGAGCTGTATGGGGAAGTGGGGCGAGATACATCGCATCAGGGCTTCTATGGCGTAGGGTTCTATCTCCCAGGAGTTCTGCAGCGTTACCATGCGGATCTCTCTCTCGAATACGCTTACCGCGGATTCTACGGGTCGGCGGTGAATATGGCCCTGCATCTACCCATCGGTCACCATGTCACCACATTATTGACCCTGAGTAAGCCCGGTGCCCATAGCATGGAGCCCGGCTTTGGCCTTCAGGCCAGCTTCTGACACGCAATTTTTCGCAGATGCTTATCCCCGATCTCCTAAGCGATAATCGCAAAGGAGAGAATCCAGAGGTTCACTCTGATTCAATATTGGGCTTCATCATAAGGAGACAGATCGCTATGAATGTCCTGTTAAAACGATGCGCCTGGCTTGCTATCGGCACGGTGCTTGCAACCTCTTTGCCAGGCTGCGGAGGCGGAAGCTCAGCTGGAATGAGCGCCGCCGACCCGACTCGGGGAACGCTGTCCCTCAGTCTTGCTTTTCCCGCCAAATTCGCAACCCGTGCAGCCACTCTTAAGCATGGCCGAGCTTCGGGGCCTGACACCAATCCGCCGCCTACTACAAATCCGCCGCCTACAACAAATCCGCCGGCCACGACCCTTGGAGGCACCAGCATTCCTGTCGGCTCCAGTGCAGTCAAAGTAACTTTGACTGATCCGGTAACGGGAAGCCTGCTCGCTCCTGCGCGCATCGTCACGGCACCCACTACGACTGAAGCAGCCTTTCCGAGCAAGATCACTATCAACTTTCCGCTAGTACGGAGCGGAGCCGTCCGCGTCTCAGCGCAGGCCTATCCTGACATCGCCGCACAGCAGAATCCTCTCGCTATCGGTCAGGCCGACGGGATAGTGGTCTCTCTAACGACGACCACCATTAACGTTCCACTGACGATCACTGCCGCATCGCTCAAGGCACTGCCTACCTCAATCACTCTCGTTCTTCCGCTCGGTCAGAATACTGCCCAACCGTCAGCCAATATCGTCGGAACGGTATTGAACTCGGCTGGTCAGCCGGTGCAGTTTCCGCTGGTGTTCATCTCCAATGATCCGATGATCGCCAGTGTGAACGATGGGTTCAGTTCAGGATCCGTGTTCGGCTTGCAGCCCGGCAATACCACGATCACTGTGATAGAGGTGAACTCGGGGCTGACCGTAAATGTGCCTGTTACGGTGACATTCTAGCGGCCTAACTAGCCTGCAGTGGGAGCATAAGAGGGGGCCTGCTGGTGGGCTTGCCCCCTCCTTTGATCTGTACAGGATTGTGGCTGAAGTTCACTAACTCACCAATCCATTCGCAACCTATGAAAAGGCCGCATGGGCGAGTCATCTGGATCCAAAAGATGCAGTGGTGAGCGACCATATCCGCTATTCGATGCTACAGTACAGCCCCAATTCTCCTCTTGTTCGATTTCCCTGCCTCTCTCTGACCGCTACTTCGAAAAGCTGTCAAGGGACAGTCTCTGCTTCGATTGTGCCGATCCTCTGCTCAAAAACGAACTGTTAAGGGATTAATGTACCTGTCAAGCAGAGTTATCTGTCATTTTCAGGGTATGCTATAGGTATGCAGTATGTGGACCTCCCTTCGTTAAGTGCGAGTGTTGTACGGTATATATCAGGATAACAATGTGTTAAACCCGTCGGATAAGTCTCTTATTCAAGCCTGTCTTGCTGGAGACGCCAATGCTTGGGAACAGCTGATCCTGCGATACCAGCGCCTTATCTACAGCATTGCTATCCGTGCAGGACTGTCTAGCCAGGATGCCGCAGACGTATTTCAGGACGTCTGTGTTCGTCTTATGGAGAACTTAGGAAAACTTAGAGACGACGATCATATTGCGGGCTGGCTCGCGACGACCTCTCGTTGGGAGTCTCTCCGCGTTCTGAACGAGAAAAAAAGATCGCCTTCGTTTACCGACCTGGAATCGGGCAAAGAGACATCAGATGCTTCCTCTTTTCCTTCACTGGATCCCCTCCCCGTTGAAGTCCTCATTTCGATGGAACGTCAGCAGATAATCCGTGGCGCATTCGAGCAGCTCGGTGAGAGTTGTCACCGGCTGCTCACCCTGCTGTATCTCACTGATCCAAAACCCTCTTATGCCGTGATCGCCCTCGAGTTCGACATCGTGGAGAGCGCCGTAGGCCCTAAGCGCGCACGTTGCCTCCATTCGCTTCGCAAACACCTCCGCAAGCATAATTTCGAAGAGATTTTCCTCAATCAGTAGTTGATGAAGCTCAGTACAGCCGTCCTGATCGTCTCGATTTCCCGCTGACTAATGTCTGCTTATGGGTGAGATTGGCGATCAAGATGTGGCTATCAAGGGCTGAAATCAGCTTTTTTCAAAAAAACCTCGCTCGACCCGCATTTTTTCGCAATCTCGCTATTCTATAGAGTGTGAATACATTGAAAGGCCGTTGCCATAAGTGGTGAAGGGCTTTTCATGATGGTTTCGATTATGAAAAGTCAGCATCACTCTAGTGGTCTGCTTGGGCCTAGACGCGAGGGAGAAAGAAATGCAGCTAAGAGAGCATATTGAGGAAGAGACAATTCTGGACTACATTGAGCAGCGCGCCAACTCTCGCACGAAGTTGGCAGTTGAAGCGCATGTAGCAAGCGGCTGCACAAAGTGCCAGACCAATATGGCATACTGGTCTGGCCTGCTCAATACCATGCAGACAAATCCGATCACTGCACCTCCCAAAGCGGTTCTGAACCGCGCATTTGCAATCTTTGCTGAGAAATCGGTGCAGTCAACACGCCTGGAGAAGATCATCGCCACACTGCGATTTGACAGCCGCGTCAAGCCAGGGATGGCCGGGTTAAGAGACGGAGATCGAACCTCCTTCAAGCTGCTCTTCGAAGCGCCGAACACACGCATCGACCTGCTGTGTGAGCGCGAAGGGGCCGAATGGAGCATCGCCGGTCAAGTGCTTTCCTTGGAGACGGCGGACTATCTGT
>JANXLO010000600.1 GCA_025355115.1 Chthonomonadaceae bacterium | reverse complement strand
CGAATCGCCGAGGAAGACGAGGCGGTCGAGGCGATCGCGTCCGGCCTGCGCAAAATTCTGAACACCACCGACCCGGCAGGCGGCCTGATCGTCGGTGACCATCTTCGGCGGACAGAGGCGATTTACGACCTCGAGATCCTCCCTGCCCTGCTGGCAGACGACGATCACAGCGGCTGGGCGGCCCTCGATGTGCTGCTGCGGACTCTCGCGGTGCACACCCGAGGAATAATCTATGTCCCGTCCGAAGGTTTTTGCGATGCGGACGGCGAAGTTATTCTTTCGGAGGAAGACACCCCCAATCCCCTTATGGAGCCTGAACAAGCATGAGCATTCTTATAGATGAGACCACCCGGGTTCTGGTGCAGGGCATCACCGGCCGCGACGGCGGTTTTCATACGCAGCAGATGATCGAATACGGGACGAAGGTCGTGGGCGGCACGACGCCGGGCAAAGGCGGGCTGACGGCACAGGGCGTTCCCGTCTTTAATACCGTGCGCGAAGCCGTGAAGGAGACAGGAGCCAACGCCTCCGTAATTTTCGTTCCGGCGAAGTTCAACGCAGCAGATGCCATTCTGGAGGCCGCGGACGCTGGCATCGAGTTGGTGGTCTGCATAACGGAGGGCGTCCCGACAGAGGACATGATCCGAGTCAACGCCATTCTGAAGGCACGCGGCGGTGTCCGGCTGATTGGCCCCAACTGCCCAGGACTCATCACCCCTGGCAAGTGCAAAATCGGGATCATTCCCGGCATGATCTTCACCCCCGGCCCCGTTGGACTGGTCTCGCGCAGCGGCACACTCACCTATGAGATCGCCGACGAACTGACGCGCGCTGGCTTCGGGCAGTCCTCCGGCGTGGGAATCGGCGGCGACCCGATGATCGGAACGAAGTTCATCGACGTGCTGCCGATGTTCGAGGCCGATCCGCAGACCAAGGTCATCGTAATGGTGGGCGAGATTGGCGGCAGCGACGAGGAGATGGCGGCGGAGTACATAAAAACGATGACGAAGCCTGTCGTCGGCTTCATCGGAGGCCGCACCGCCCCTCCCGGCAAGCGAATGGGCCATGCGGGCGCCATCATCTCGGGCAACACCGGCACTCCACAGGCAAAGGTCGCCGCTCTGGAGGCCGCAGGCGTTCCCGTCGCGGACACCACGCACGACATCCCTGCCCTGGTGAAGAAAGCGCTCGGCATAGACTAGGCACAGTTAGAGGCTTTGAGAGGATGAGCTCGCTTCGCCTCATTCTAATGGCACTGCGGATTAGTCTCGTCTGCGCTTCAATTCTGAGGTGCAAACTGCCGAAAACAGCCTCATCAGACGCAATGGAAGTTGCGTGCTGAGAGGCTGTTTTTCATTCAATCTCGAGTGCGGTGCTCTGTTTTCAAAAAGCGAAATGACCTGAGCTGACGCAGAACTATTTTGCTCTATACGCCCATCTGCCGCAGGACTGCGGGGATATCGTAGAGCGGAACGTCGCTGACTATGGCTTGCTTGATCTCCTCGAAGAGACGGTGGCCCGGTTGCTCCTCCGTCAGGCGCGCGAGCAAATGCGGTGTGCCTTGCCCCACTCCGGCAGTGCGAGCCAGCAGCTCATAGGCCACGGTGCCAGCGGTCGTCTCCCGACGGCTCGCCAGCTCGATGCTCTCGATTTTATCCAGATTGATAAGCCGATTTCCCTGTGAGACGATCCACATGACTCTCTCCGTTTCTGGCAGTCCCTTGAGTTTGAAATTGACTGAGATCTTTGCTCCGACGCGTTGCATATTGGCTTCGCGCCCGCTTGATTCCTGCCTGGCGTCGGGAAGGCACCTTACACTCAAGTTTAGTCGCGAGATTTAGCCTGCAGTGTTGCGGCCTGCTTTGGGTCGCCGATGTGCAGGGTGTCGTACGCCTGCTGGGAAGAAGTGAACGGCCCGAGGCCTGCGAAGCCGTGCCAATCTCCCTGAGTGTGAATGGGATTGGGAAGGCCTGTCTCCTCTTCGCGCTTCGCGATATATGCGTCCATGCGGGACTTCAGGTGCGCCACGACTTCCGGCATCTTCTCCGCGAGATTGTTGTCCTCATGCGGATCCTGCGTCAGATTGTAGAGTTCGACCGGTGGCTTGAAGTGGAAATCCGGCTCGAGGGCGATGATGAGCTTCCATTCGGGTGTCCGCCAGCCGTGCTTTCGCATCCAGGTGCACTCCGTGATGTAGATCTCGCTTTCGTGCGACGCGACTTCCCCCTTCGCCATCGGGATCAAGCTTTTTCCGTCGAACGCTGTTCCGTCAGGGACGATGCCCGCAAGCTCCAGCAGCGTTGGAACCAGATCCTTGTGCTGGCTGAAGCCAGTCACACGCTTGCCCGCCGCGACTTTGCCGGGATAGCGAATGATGAGAGGGACATGCAGCGTCACGTCGTAGATGCCGTGGTGATCGAACCAGCAGTCGTGGTCGTAGAGCGTCTCGCCGTGATCACCGTTCAGCACTATGATCGTCTCGTCGAAAATGCCGTGCGCCTCCAGAGCGGTGAAGATGGACTGGATGCAGGCGTCCATGTAGGCGACGGCGCCGTCGTACTGCGCTATCATGTAGTTCTTGTCGGTGATGCCGGGTGGCATCCAGCTGGCGAAAAAATCGCGGAATGGCTTGAACGCCATTACCGGCTCCATAGACTTGTTGGACGGGTCGCTCTCGTCGCCGTGATAGAACATTCTTTCGTAGGGAGCGGGGGGGAGGTAGGGGGCGTGGGGATCCATATGGCGCAGGAACAGGAAGAACGGCTTGTCTTCTCCTACGAGTCTATCTATCTCGGGCAGAGCCACCTCATTGAGGCTCTCAGCCTTCGGGCTGCGGCCCTCGTTCCAGGTGCCCCATCCCGGATAGTCGAGATACTTGTCGAAGCCCCGTGAACTCGGGTTTCCGGTGAAGCCGACGCAGGTCGTGTTGTAGCCCGCTTCGCGCAGCATCTCCGGGAGCGTCTTCACTTCCGTCCTCAGCCCGCCTTTGTGCCGCAGAGCGACCACCTGATTGGTGAAGCAGTCGGTGCCGGTGAGCATCGAGGCATAGGCGCTTGTGGTGGGGATGTGCGCGCTGTAGTTTCGCTCGAACAGCGTGCCACCCTCAGCGAAACGGTCTATATGAGGCGTCGTATGCTGCTTGTATCCGTAGCAGCTCATATGATCGGCGAGCAGCGAATCGACCGCAAAAAGAACGATGTTGGGGAGTTTCTCAGGCATCGGAGCCTCCAGAGTGAATTGACTGAGGAACAGTTCGACGCCGTGCCACTTCAGTCCTGCTTCAATATCCTTCAGTCAAGGGCATATCACGACCAGAGCGATTCAGGGACATCTTACTCTGCGGCCCGAAGCAACAAGCCGTTTCCAAATCCTCGGCTTCATGCCCGAAGATACGCGCGACGAGGCTCATTATCGATGACCTCAAAAAGAATCGGGTAGAATAGACGGACTGCACGTGCACGAACCCGCTTACAATCAACACCGACGCGCCCCACTCAGTCGCTACCCCAGGAGAAATCTGAATATGTCGCCTGCTCGGATCAATCCTCAAAGCAGTGAAAATGTGGTCGTATCCTCGGTTCCTGCCAACAGCATCGCTGTCCATGCGACCAACCGCAGTCGACTTCGCCTCATCGCGGAGAAAATCTTTGGAATTGATGTTCGGTCGTTGGCGCTGTTCCGCATCTGCCTGGCGCTGCTCATGCTCTTCGACCTGGTCTATCGCGCCCAGGATATAGAGGCTCACTACACGGACGCAGGGGTGATGCCGATCGCGCTCGTGTCGGTAGTTCAACAGCAGCACTGGTACTGGTCGATCCATACTATGCACCCCGCGTTGCCTTTCGAAATCGCGCTGTTCGTCGTCGCTGGGCTGTTTGCACTCTCCCTGCTCTTCGGGTATCGCACACGCACGGTCTCCGTCGTCTGCTGGCTTCTGCTCATTTCGCTTCAAAACCGCAACACTATGATTTTGACGGGAGGCGACAGCCTGCTGCGTCTCCTGGCTTTCTGGGGAATGCTCCTGCCTCTAGGCGCCTGCTGGTCAGTTGACTGTACGCTGAGCGAGAAATGCGACCCTGCTCCGCCGCGCATCCTCTCGATTCCCAGCGCGGCGCTGCTCATTCAAATAGGGATCGTCTACCTGTTCGGCGCGCTGCTCAAGAGCGGCCCGACGTGGCATCTCGACAACACCGCCGTCTACTACTCGCTAAGCATAGATCAGTTCGCGACGTCGCTGGCCAAGTCACTGCTCGCCTACCCCGCACTTCTGAAAATGCTCACGATCTTCTCGTGGCGACTGGAATTTCTTGCTCCATTGCTGATTGTGGGTTCTGCCTTTTCAGGGCCGCTTCGCACTCTCGTTGTGTTCGTCTTCATGGGTTTCCATATCGCGCTTGGACTGACGCTGGAGCTAGGGCTTTTTCCGCTCATTGGGGCACTCACCTGGGTCGTTCTGCTACCGGACTGGTTCTGGAAACATCTATTTCGATTAAGTTCTCGCTTGCCGTTCAGGTTTGCCCCAACCCTGTCTCCTGCGCTCACTTCGCGCTGGGCAGCCCTGCGAGGGCGTCTCAGTCCTCAGCCTGTTCGACTGCGCCCCCATCCCTTCGTACAGCTCTTTGCCGCTTTCACGCTTGTCTACATTCTCGCCTGGTCTGTTCGCACAACGGATATCAACAGGCATGCCCGGTGGTTTCCCGTTTCGTGGAACTGGTATGGAGAGGCGTTGCGGGTGGATCAATATTGGGCGCTGTTCGCTCCAGACCCGATGACTGCGCATGGGTGGATCGTGGTTCCAGCGGTGCTCCAGAATGGGCAGGAGGTGGATTTGAAGACGGAGGCAGTCCCGGTCAATTGGAATCCC
>JANXLO010000754.1 GCA_025355115.1 Chthonomonadaceae bacterium | reverse complement strand
CTCACTTTGGAAGCTTTCGGCGTAGATTTTGTAGATGTCCTCGGTACCCGAAGGCCGAGCGGCGAACCAGCCGCTCGCTGTCTCTACCTTAAGCCCCCCGATAGCGGCCCCATTCCCGGGCGCTGTGGTAAGGATCCTTGTGATTGGCTCACCTGCCATTTCGGTGGAATGAACCTGCTCAGGCGAAAGCTTGGAGAGGATCGCCTTCTGGTCGGGGGTTGCGGGCGCCTCTGCGCGGTCGTAAAATGACGTGCCAAGGTCGGCGATCAGGTCGGCATAGACGTCCGCGGGATCTTTGCCCATCCGTGCAGTGATCTCCGCCGCAAGCAGCGTCAGGATTATGCCGTCTTTGTCGGTCGTCCAGGCGCTTCCGTCCCGGCGAGCGAACGATGCGCCTGCGCTCTCCTCTCCGCCGAATGTCAGCGAGCCATCGAGCAACCCCTCCACGAACCATTTGAATCCTACCGGAACTTCGTTCAGCCTTCGCCCGAGCTTCGCTGCAACGCGATCGATCATCTGGCTGCTGACGACTGTCTTGCCCACCGCCGCGCTCGCACTCCACTCAGGGCGATGCTGAAAGAGATAGTAGATCGCTGCGGCAAGATAGTGGTTGGGAGGGAGGAGACCGCCGCTCGGTGTCACTATGCCGTGCCGGTCGTGGTCTGGGTCGCAGGCGAAAGCTATGTCGAAGCGATCCTTCAGCCCTATGAGACTCTGCATGGCATAGGAGGAGGAGGGATCCATGCGAATTTTCCCGTCCCAATCCACCGACATGAAGCGGAACGTAGGGTCGACAGTCTCATTGACTATGCTGAGGTTTAGGCCATACTTTTCTGCGATAGGTCCCCAGTAGTGGACGCCCGCGCCGCCTAGCGGATCAACCCCCATGCGAAGGCCGGAGCCGCGCAGAAACTCCATGTCAAGCACATTGCCAAGGTCGCCGACATAAGCCGATATGTAGTCATGCCGTTTTGTAGTCGGCGCCCGGAGGGCTTGTTCGACACTTATGCGCTTCACGCCGATCAGTCCATCGGCGAGAAATTCGTTCGCTTTTGTCTCTATCCATTTTGTGATATTGGTGTCCGCCGGGCCACCGCTCGGGGGATTGTATTTGAATCCTCCGTCCTGCGGGGGATTGTGCGAGGGCGTGATGACTATGCCGTCCGCTAGCCCGCTCGTGCGCCTGCGATTGGCGGTGAGTATGGCATGTGAGATTGCCGGGGTGGGCGTGTACTCGCCATCGGGCGCGATCCTGATCGCAACTTCATTAGCGGCGAGCACTTCGATCGCGCTCATGAGCGCGGGAGTCGACAGGGCATGGGTATCCATTCCCAGAAAAAGCGGGCCGTCGATGCCCTGCATTTTGCGATAGAGACAGATCGCCTGCGTGACGGCGAGAATATGCTGCTCGTTGAAGCTCCGCAGCAAGGAAGATCCACGATGACCGGAAGTCCCGAAAGTAACACGCTGCTCAGCAATGCCTGCGTCCGGCCTCTCCGTGTAGTACGCCGTGATCAGTTGCGGCACATCGACCAGCATCGAAGCTAGCGCGATTTTGCCTGCAAACGGACTGATATTCATCTATTCTCCCCAGTGCGTTTCCGCAGTTCGCAACGTGTCCTTGATTTCCGCTATAGATTAGACTCTGGTCCGTCTCAATTCCTCCTGACGATCTCGACTTACTGTCGTCAGTAACGCTTTCACGGCAAAGGCCGTCTAAAATGCCAGTGCTCACGTTTTTAGGCTGGTAGCAATCGATGGCTATATGAGAGGAGTTTCTTATGCGAACTTCATTGATGATTTGCGCGGGCTTGGCGCTAAGCGTCGGTCTTGGAGCGCGCGCTGGTTGGGCGCAGCGGCTGCCCTCTGTAAACGTCTCTGCTCCCGGCGTGAGCCGACATCGCGCGGATCCAAAAGCGGAGTATTTGATGTCTCCCCTGGAGACCAGGCTGCTGGGGCAACGGAGTTGGTTACGGGGCGGCCCTGCCTCCCTTCGCGTCATTGTGGCTAATCACCAGACTGGGCAGGCGGTTCGTGCGAAGGTCACCCTGACTTTGGCTAAGCTAGAGAATAACCTGCCGGTCGCGCCTAAGACGCTGTGTGAGGGGGAGACCAACACCCTTGGAACTCTGGAGGCTGGATTTAAAGCGCCCGCTACAGAGGCGGGAAGCTATCGTCTGACCGTTCATGTGAAGTCTCCGCTCGGCGAAGACACCGTTCAGCAGCCCATACAGTTGACGGATTCGGTGCAGGTCCTCCTCACCTCAGACAAGCCTCTCTATCAGCCAGGACAGACCCTCCATCTCCGCGCATTGGCAATGGACATGGCGACCCGCAAGGCACTCGCCGACCAGCCGATCACGTTTGCAGTCGAGGATGCGCGAGGCAACAAGGTCTTCAAAAAGCGAGACAAGCTCTCCGCGTTTGGACTAGCCAGCGCCGATTTCGTCCTCGCAGATGAGGTGAACATGGGCACATACACCCTCCGCGCAACGCTGCCATCCGGCGAAACGGAAAAAAAGGTTACGGTTCAGCGGTACGTCCTGCCGAAATTCAAGCTCGCGGTCACTACGGACAAGTCCTACTATCTGCCGGGTGAAGAGGTGCGCGGCACTGTGAAGGCCACCTACTTCTTCGGCAAACCTGTGTCTGACGCGAAGGTGACCGTCACAGTCAACACGATAGACATTGGGGTCACGAAATTAACGGAACTGAAGGGTACGACCAGCCCCATAGGTGCCTACACTTTCCGTTACACGCTCCCAAGCTCGTTCGTCGGCCAGCCTTTTGAGCAGGGGAAGGCCGTTGTCGAGTTTGCTGCCTCTCTAAAAGACACGGCAGATCATAAGCAGGAGAGCCACCTTAGTGTCCCAGTGGTGAAGGAGCCCCTATCGGTCGTAATCGTGCCCGAGCATCGCGGCCTGGTGCC
>JANXLO010000740.1 GCA_025355115.1 Chthonomonadaceae bacterium | reverse complement strand
GCCAGCACGGAGCGCCTGCATCATGTACGGACGTCCGACGTCATGGGCGTCACCATCAGCGGTGAGATCGGCTTCGACTTCTCCAAGATGATGGAGCGCAAAACGAAGGTCGTGACCACCCTGCGCGGCGGAGTCTCGGCGCTGCTGAAGAGCAACCATATACGGGCCGTCGTCGGAACGGCGACACTGGTCGATGCCAACACGGTCGAAGTGACGAGCGCGGACGGGAAGACTGAGCGCATCACCTCCAAAAACATCGTGCTCGCCACTGGCTCCGTGCCGATCATGCCGCCGGTTCCAGGGCTTGCGAAGGATCCAAATGACGCTCGCGGCGTGAGCAGCAACGGCATCTGGACGAGCGACGAAGCCGTCTACGCAAAGGAGTGCCCGAAGCGCATGGTCGTCATTGGGGCGGGAGCAGTCGGCCTGGAATTCGCCTACGTGTTCCGCAGCCTTGGCGCGGAGGTCGATCTGGTCGAGATCGCGCCCGAAATCCTGCCGACAGGCGACAAAGAAGTAGCGGCTGAACTGCGCAAGAGCCTGAAGAAGCAGGGCATTCGGTTCCATCTAAGCTCGAAGGTGACGGGCGTGGAGCAGAAGGACGGTATACGCATAGTCGCCATTCAAGGCGAAAACGAGACTAAAACCATCGAGGTAGACGTTGTGCTAGTCGGCGCGGGCCGCAAGCCATTGACGGAGGGCCTCGGCCTCGAGAAGGCGGGAGTTCAAGTCGTCGCGGAAGGCCCAATGTCCAAACGCGGCGTCGTCGTGGACGATTACTTGCAGACGAATGTGCCTGGCATATACGCCATCGGAGACATCACCGGCAAGATGCTGCTGGCGCATCTCGGATCGCACATGGGAATCGTGGCTGCCGAGAACGCGATGGGCCACAAAGTCAAAATGGACTACCGCGCAGTGCCTGCCCCAATCTACACCTCCCCTGAACTCGCCTCCGTCGGCCTAACGGAGGACGAAGCTCGCGCACAGGGCTACGACGTCCTCACCGGACGCTTCGCCTTCCGCCCGCTCGGTCGAGCGATGGCCCTCAACGAGCAGGAGGGCATGGTCAAGGTCATCACAGAGCGCAAATACGGCGAGCTGCTGGGCGTTCACATCGTCGGTCCCTTCGCGACTGAGATGATCCATGAGGCAGTTCTTGCGATCAAGCTGGAAGCGACCATCGAGGAGTTGATGTCCGCGATTCACGCTCACCCGACGCTCTCCGAAGCGATAGGCGAAGCGGCCCTGGATGTCCGCGGCGAAGCGATTCATAAGATGCGGTAGTTGCACGCAAACTGCTCTGTCCTTCGTTCCGGAGCCAGAGTACATGACGTTACTTGAGCACAGGACGACGCTGCGCGGTCGAAGGGAGATCGAATGCGAACGATAAGCCGAAGAGCGCTTTGTGGGCTGGCGACGCTGAGCATTGCAGGGCTGATGGGCTGTCCGGGGCCGAAGGAGAGCGGCACACCAACGCCTCCTCCCAAACCGGGAGACCCTGGCAGCTCTGCGATCAAGCCTTTCCGCGCCGCGCTCGTGCTCGATGTGGGCGGGGTGGACGACAAATCCTTCAATGCGGCGGCCTGGATAGGGCTGCAGAAAGCTCAGAAGGATCTCGGGCTCGGCCCCGATGATGTCAAGTATGTCGAAACGAAATCCCCGTCCGACTACACCGCGAACCTGCGCACATTCGCCTCCCAGGGCTACGATGTCGTCATCGCGATCGGATTCGCAATGGAGGATGCGCTCAAGGAAGTCGCGGCGGAGTTTCCGGCGGTGAAATTCGCGATCGTGGACGGAAAGGCGCCGGAGGGAGCCGACAACTGTGCTTCCCTGACTTTCAAAGAGGAGCAGGGCTCTTTCCTCGCGGGCTATTTAGCCGCCTCCGTCAGCAAGACGAAAAAAATAGGCTTTGTCGGGGGGATGCAGATTCCGCTCATAGAAAAATTCGAGGCGGGCTACAAAGCGGGCGCCAAGGCGGCCGGATTCGATCCCGATAAGCAGGTGCTCGCCGTCTATACCGGTGACTGGAACGATGTAAGCAAGGGCAAGAGCCGAGCGTCACAGCTTTTCGGCAACGGCACCGACATCGTGTTTCATGCCGCAGGCAAAGCGGGCCTCGGGGTCATTCAGGCGGCGAAGGAGAAGGGCAAAAACTTCTACGCCATTGGTGTGGACCGTGACCAGGACGACGAGGCACCGGGAAGTGTGCTGACCAGTATGGTCAAGCACGGCGACACTGCCGTCTACGACACGGTGAAAAGAGTGAAAGAAGGCAAGTTCACTGCCGGAGCGCAGGTCTACGACCTGAAGGACGGCGGAGTGGGCCTTTCCGAGATGAAGTTCACGAAGCAGGATGTGCCCGCGGATGTGCAGAAAAACCTCCAGACTCTGAGCGGCCTCATTGCCGACGGCAAGCTCATCCCGCCGAGCAAGCTCTCCGATCTGGCTGCTTTCCAGCCTCCCAAGCTCTGACCCGCTGACTGAGCGTTTGACAAAAAACCGGAAGCCATCGCGCTTCCGGTTTTTTACGTGCTCATTTCCTTTGCTTGACGTCGAGGGGTTGCAAAAAAAGAAAAAATCAGATAAACTGTCTCAAGTAACATCATTTAAGAATGATAAGTTGTACGGCGGGTTCCAGTGCGATCCTGTCACGTTTGAAGAAAGCAGAGGGTCAAGAAATATGTCGCGTGCGAATGGGATGACACGACAGGAGATATTGAACAGCATCAAGATGAATGGGACCATGACGGCGGAGGAGCTGTCCCGCATTGTTGGAATCTCCCAAGTGGCTGTGCGGCAGCATCTCGCCTCTCTGGAGGCGGAGGGGATGATTTTGGTGACCGTAGAGCGACGTGGTCTTGGTAGGCCATCACACCGCTACTTGCTTACTGCCAGAGGCGATGAGAGCTTCCCACGCCGCTACGCCGAGGTCCTCAACGATATGCTGGATGAACTCCGCGCCTGGCAAGGGCAGGAAGCTGTCGACGAACTGCTTCGACGCCGTCATGAGCGCGGGATGGTCATACTGCAGTCACGGGTTCATGACCGCCCGCTGGAGAGCCGACTGAACGAGCTGGCGCGAAGGGAGAACGAGCAGGGGAATATGGCAGAGTTCTGCTCAGAGGAGAGGGGATACAGGTTCACGAAGCGCAACTGCTCGGTGTGCGCGGTCGCTCTGAGTCATCCTGGAATCTGCTGTGCGAGCGAGGCTGGGATGATTTCGAAACTGCTGGGAGGAACCGAGGTGAGCCGCGTCTCGTCGATTGCAAACGGCGACTTGACCTGCACTTTTCATATCTCACCTGCGGGTGAGCAGTGACGGCAGCTCAGTCGATGTCCGTGCTACGTTTCTCGGCGGGCTTCCATACCTGCACAATCGCGCGTTGCAGCGCTCGACTTCCTTCGATGGAGAGCTTCGCCAGTGCCGCCTCGGCTTCGGGAGTTCTAAGGGTGGTCAGCGCCAGCACGACTGCCTCCAGCGAGTCTCCGGAAAACCTTGGAAGGGCCTCGCTAAGCAACGCGGGGGCTTGTGGGGTGCGGGTCTGCGCGATCATCAGGCCCGCGAAAGCGGCGAGGAGTTCGTCCTCATGTGTCTGTAGATAGGGCACGAGCAGCTCCAGTGCCCGCTCGTCCTTGAGATCGACGACCGACTGCATACACTCTTGGAGCACCTCAAGGAGCTCGTCGCCTGGAAACATCAGCTTCACCGCCAGCACCGTCAGCCCATCTATATTGCCGAGAATTCCAATCGCCTGCGCCGCCGCCTTGCGAACCTCCCCGCGAATGAGCGGAGTTCCCGGCTTGGCACCGACCCGGTTCTCGCCGAAGTCGAAGAGCAGGGGAGCGATGTCGCGGAGGCAGTCTCGCGCCCGCATCTGCGCCAGCGACAGGGCCGAGTTGGCTCGGAGGTGAGCGCCGACATCGTACGGAACTCCGCCCACCGCCTCGATCTGAACGGTGCAGATGCCGATGCGGAGAGCATCGGTTGACTGGTGACATTCGCGCTTCCCGAACGCGAATGCTAAATTGGCACGAATATGGCATCCTGCGTCGCGCTTCGGACCGTTCTCCGAGAGCCATTGAAACCGCTCGACCATCGCCGTGTCCGCGTCCTGATCGGCGCAGTCTCCCAGCGCTTTGGCCGCCTCGGCAGCCACGTAGTTGGTCTTGTCGAGAAGCGCTCGCAGGAGTAGTTCGCGCCCCTCCGCATCCGTCAGTCGCGAGGCCAACCCCACTCCGCGCAACCGATCCTCCACGCGCCTGGAGGCGAGCAACTCTCCGATTTCGTCGAAGGTCATAGGTTAGTCCGTGAGCGGCAGGATGAGCGTAGGCGTCTGAATAGTGTGGGTCTCGGAGATGGATTTGACCGCGGTGCCGACGGCGAAATATTCGATGACGTGACTGCCCCATCCGTGGCTGCTCTCCTTTACCTGCGCCCCGACGATCCCTTCCGCCTGCTCTGTCTCCGCCTCGGCCTGCATCCGTGAGAGGGCAAGCTCGCGGGCATCGTAGAGAGCCTGAGTGTAGTTTTGCATTTCTACGTTCCGTCCGGTCTGCTTCAGCGACTGGAGAATACCCTGGTGAGCGACATGGTAGACGCAGGTTCCCATGACGAGCGAGACGGGCCGATACCCCGCCCTAAGCAGTGTCCAGAAATCCTGCCCGCTGAGGTCGGAGGTGAACGGGCGGTTGTCTGGTGTCCGATAGTGCTCGCCGGTGCGGTGCTTGATCGCCGTGCCGATGGCCATGAACTCAGCGAGATGCTCGCCCCAGTCATAGCGCGTCACCTCCAGCCGAACTCCGACCACGCCGTCCGCGCCCAATATGTCGGCCTCCTCCTCCATGCGGGTCATCGCCAGTTCGCGGGCGTGATACATCGCCTGCGTCAGCACCTCCATCTCCTGATTTTGATAGAAGTTGGCGAACTGGAAGCCGATGTGGTAGATCGAGCTGCCCATGACGAGGCCGACAGGATCGAAGCCCGCCTCCCGCACAAGCAGAAATTCGTTGACCGACAGGTCGCTGGTGAATAGCCCGCGTTTTCCGGCCCCTGGCTTCATGTCGGCGAGGCGCTGGCGAGCGGCGGCGGGAATTCCCTCTTCCGAACCGGGTGTGTATGGCATGGGAGCAGCCTCCTGATGCGGGCGTTGCAGTATGCCCGCAGCGAAATTATTTGAGTGAAACGGTGTTCAAGACGGAGAAGATGGGCCAGCGTCCCGAGTAAGGCGCGATGGCAGTGCCTATCGCGGTGAAGTGGTAGATGATGTCGAGCCTCTTGTTGCTCTGATTCACTTCAACTTCGCGCGGCTCCACCTTGACCTGCACGTCGGCGCCGACTATACCGGTTGCGCCGAATGCCCTGCCTTCATTCTCCATGCGGCCCATCGCGAGCGACCGCGCTGTGTAGACGGCCTGCGTATAGTCCAGCAGTTCCTGATTCTGCCAGCCTCCGCCCCAGATGCCGCTGAGGTTGGCGGACTGAG
>JANXLO010000637.1 GCA_025355115.1 Chthonomonadaceae bacterium | reverse complement strand
GCGACGCGAGCGAAGAAGAAGCTTGGGTTTCCCTCGATTGCGGCCTGGAAGTTCACTTCGGCTTCAGCGTACTTCTTCGCGACGAAGTCAGCGTTTCCCTGACTGTAGTAGTCATCTGCCGACATTCCGTCACCGGGTGCTGAAGTCACCGCCAGAGTGAGGCCGTCGAGAATAGCTTTTCGCATTGCAATGGCGTGAGCATGAGGCGTGCGGCCGAAGAGCCTTGCAGTGTTCCTATCGACGGTGACGACCTGACCTTTGAGGGTCTTCAGCTGGTACTCTTTGTTGTCAGCACTCGCCTTCGACGGGATTTCCGCGATATACAGCCCTTTCAGATCAGCCTTGGTCTGAAGCTTAAGTGCCTGGCTGATGATATCCGCTCTCCTCTTCGGAGTATAAGGCGTGTAGGGAATGCTGCCGATGCGCACCAGCACCTTATTCCCGATGGTGACAATCCCAAGCGGCTCGCTGAAGCCAGGGGTGTCCACCACGCCGCGAATATCTAAGTTATCCTTCATGGACTGAATCTGCGTTGCGGCTGCGGGCAAGGGCATCAGGCTGGCAATTGTGGCCGACGGAGCGGAAGTGAGGATAACCGGCTTCTCGAACGTCTGATGAGATGTTCCGGATGCGTTCACGTCCTTCGCAAGCTTTGATCCGTATTCACTCAGCATTCTCTCATCCGGCTCAAGCCCAGTGAGAGCGAGCCGCAGAAAGCTTCTTTTTGTCGTCTCGTCTCCGCTCCCACCGTAGCGCCCATACTGTCTTCGATGTGGATGAGAACTCGGTCGGCATTGTGGCAGAGCCCGTTGATGGCGTAGTGCGGGGGAATGCCCAGCCCTTCGGCGACGGCATCCACCGTCGTCCCCGAGGTGATCCTCTCGGACGAGCGTGGGTTCACGATAAAGAGGGATTGCGCCCGTCCTGCCTGCGCCAGTGCGAGCGCGAAGAGGAGGGTGAGGGGGAGGAGCGCGCGTTTTATGCTGCGCCTTCCCGATCTCAACTCACTTCGACCAAGAGTCATTTCGTCTCCTTGTCCTACCGGAAAATACCGGTGGGCTCCGTTGCCTGTAAATGCCACAAAGCCTTATATCCTCAAATGATGGGGCGTGCGCCTCACCGTTCAACCGATGGAACCGCAGTGCAGATCCATGCTTGCCTGTATGAAGTTTTTCAAAGCGTCGTGAAGTGAAACGGGTCGGTGCGTCCAATGCAGTAGGCCGCATTTGAACCGATTGCCGCGAAAACATGTCCCGTCAGGAGGACCTCTCCTTACCGGACTTTGCTGCCTACAGGCAAAGGAAGGTAGGGAAAAATACGAATTGGAGCGACCGCACGCAGACGATATGCGGACGAGCCACTATAACATAACAGCTGGTCTGCTGTCAAGTGCTTTGTTACATTGTGCCTGTTTTCTTGAAAAATCATCGCTCCTCCACATAATCAGAGCGTTGGGCCATGCGGCCGTCCACAATTTTAGTGAGAATAGCCAACGCCCTCGGGCTTCAGAATGAGAAAAAATAAGTTCGATGTGCGGGCGCGCTGGTCGGATTCCTTCTGCGTCACGAAGTGGACTGCTCCTATTGGGGGAAGCGAGGTGTGCTACAATATCCAGTGGATCCGCTCACTGGACATCGCGCCCATTGCTGCCATTTTTCGAGGGAGAACCCTATGCGCTTCGTGGTGATTACAGGGCCGTCTGGCGCAGGCAAAACGCTTGCTCTGCACAGTTTTGAGGACGCAGGCTACTACACGGTGGATAATCTCCCGCCGCGCCTCCTGCCGGAGCTTGTCGCCTTCTGCCGCGAGACTGCGCAGGAGATGGGAGCGGTCGTCATGGATATCCGCTCTGGCGCGGCCTTTGCGGAGCTTGGGGAGGTGATGCAAGGACTGCATCAGGCGGGAGTCTGCATCGAGCTTCTCTATCTGGATGCCAGCGATGCGGCGCTGGTGAATCGCTTCAAAGAGACCCGTCGCCCGCACCCACTGCTCACTGAGACGACCGCCGTGGGCGTGATCGAAGCGCTTCACGAAGAGCGCAGGCTGCTGCATACAGCCCGCACCCTCGCTGACAGAATTCTCGATACCAGCGCTCTCACCCCCTGGGAGCTGCGGGACCATTTGCACTCCACCTACTCTCAGGACACGCGACCTGGTTTGCTCGTCACGGTGACGTCATTCGGCTTCAAGCATGGCCTGCCGCTCGATGCCGATCTTGTTTTCGATGTCCGGTTTCTCGCCAACCCCCACTACGTGCCGGAGCTCAAAGGCATGACTGGCAGAGACGCCGAAGTCGCGGCTTACATCCATGCCGACCCTCGCACAAAGTCATTTCAGGAGAGAATGAACGGGCTAGTGCAGTTCACTCTGCCGGAGTATGAGCGGGAGGGGAAAGTCTATCTGAACATCACGATCGGATGCACCGGAGGACAACACCGCTCCGTCGTTCTTGCCGAGGAGTTGGCTGCCTTGCTGACGCGAGAATCCTATCGCGTATCGGTTCGCCATCGTGACATAAAGAAATCAAGGACGGAGGAGAGTGGGCGAAGCTTGCAGGCGGAGGAGGTAATTGCAGGCCAGTGCGATTTGGACAGCAGCGAGGTGACATTATGAGCAGATGGAAAACTTCGCTCAAGTGGCTCTATCCCGGCCTGCACATCAAGCGGTGGATTACCCTCGGTTTCTGCGGATTAGTGCTTTTCCTGACCGGCATGGGGGTGATCATCCAGGTTCATGCCGCCAACAGCGCCCCCTTTACGGTTCGGGCTGCAAAATGGGTCATCGCGCATTCCCATGCCGCGGTGAGGCCGGGCACAATGGGGGCGGTCATAACAATCATAGGCGGGTTTCTCTGCCTGTTCGCCCTCGGAAAGCTGGTTCGCTCTCTGACAAGCGTTCTGGACCCTGAGATCGCTCCCGGCGGACTCGTGGATGTCATCTACTCGCGGCGGAGACTGGCCCAGGGGCGGCGCATCGTCGTGATAGGAGGCGGAACCGGACTGTCAACTATGCTACGCGGGCTGAAGAAGTACTCTGCAAACATCACCGCGATCGTGACGGTCGCGGACGACGGAGGCTCCTCCGGCAAGCTTCAGAAGCAGCTCAATATCCTGCCTCCAGGCGATATCAGAAACTGCCTCGTCGCCCTCGCGGACGATGAGACGCAGATGACCGAGCTATTCCAGTACCGCTTTCGCAATAGCGTCCAGCCTGAATCGGCGGTTTCCGCGCCCAGACATACGCACCACGCTGGAGAGATCGAGCATGCCGTATCGAGCAGTTCGCCGACCGAACTGTTGCCGTCGAAGCCTCGATTTGCGGCTGAAGGGTATGGCGAAGGACTTCGGGATCATGCGTTCGGCAACCTGCTCATAGCAGCGATGACCGCTATCAACGGAGGGGACTTCGAGAGGGCGATTCTCGAGACCAGCCGCGTTCTGAACGTTCGCGGGCGAGTTCTGCCTTCGACAGTGGAGCATGTACGGCTGCGCGGTGAGATGGAGGATGGGTCATTTCTGGACGGCGAGACCACGATCGCGAATTCCCCTCTTCGAATCCGCCGCATCTACATGACGCCGCCCGACGCCTGCCCGGTGGAGGAGGTCCCGCTGGCCATACGAGACGCCGATGTGATCGTGATCGGCCCCGGCAGCGTCTTCACCAGCATCATCCCCAACCTGCTCGTGCGCGAAGTCGCAGTTGCCCTTGGGAAGTGCAAAGCGCGCCGCGTCTATGTCTGCAATGTCATGACCCAGCCGGGAGAGACGGACGGATTCTCCGCCTATGACCACGTCAAAACCATCGAGAACCATGCCGGGCGCCGAATTTTCGACTACGTTCTGGTCAACACCGGCCAGCCCACTCAGGAGATTTTGGAAAAATATCGGAAGACAGGATCCGTTCTAGTGGAGGCCGACCTGGATCGGATCCGGCGTGAAGGCTATCGCGCGATAGCCGGCAATTTTATTGACCAGACCGATGTGGTCCGGCACGATGCAAGGCTTCTTGCTGAAGCGATCATGGCCCTGCTATGACTCTTCCGTTCATCGTCTCCCAATTCTCCAAAATCTGTCCAGGCCGATAGCCTTCCCAGCCGATGTCCTCCGGCTCTTTCCCGTCTAGCGCCGCATTCGGGATGGCCCCAATGATCTCGCTCCTCCTCACCTTTACGCCAAGGCGACGCGCCTCGCTCCAGACGAAGGCGTAGACGGCGGGCAGTGAAGTCCGGTCGGGGAGAGTGAGATTCATTGAGACCTGCGCTGTCTGCCGGGAGGAAAGGAGAAGCCCCAGTGCTCTCACGCCGGACAGATCCGGCAGCCGGTCGCGCTCTTCACGTATTCGCCGCGCAATGGCCTTGGCGATTTTGATGTCCCCACTATCCAAATCCATATTGTAGGCAATGAGCGGCCCTCGTGCTCCCACGATTGTCGCCCCGGCGGTGGGGTGTCCCATGCTGGGGCCAAAGTCGGGAGCGCGTTCGCCATTCAGCGGTTTACACATCAGCGCCTCGAACCCCCCGCGCCGCAAGTCCGGGAGCGCCGCGCCGCGCCCGGCCTTTGCAGACCATTCATAGAAGTAGACCGGTAACCCGAGCTCCTCCGCAAGCATCTTCCCTACCGCTTCCGACAGCAAAACGGCTTCGTCCCTGCGCTCGGGCGCGGCAATCCACTGATGCCTGACTCTCTTCAGCGGCACAAATGGCGCCACATCCAGAGCCCCAATCCGTGGATGGACACCGCTATGGACGCGGAGATCAATTCGAGCCACGGCGACTCCAGCAGCGGCGATAACGGCGCGGGCGACGGCGGGGCCACGGCCCAGTATCGTCATGACGCAGCGGTTGTGGTCGGCGTCCGCTGAATAGTCGATTAGACGCACTTCGCCCTCGGCGCGGATGGCGTCGGCGATCTCCTCGATAACTTCCGGACGCCGCCCCTCACTGAAGTTCAGGGCGCATTGGTAGAGGCTCACCTCTCCCCTGCCCCAACGGCAACAACTGCCTCTTCGCCTTCCCCTTCCGTGAGCGAAGTGCGCAGAAGGCCATGAAGGTCTGCATACTGCCCGTCGGTGCGGAGCAGTTGCGCGTGGGTGCCGCTTTCCACAACCTGCCCGCCTTCCAGCACGATGATCTGGTCTGCGCTCTGGATTGTGGTGAGTCGATGGGCGATGACGAGAGTAGTTCGGCCTCGCATTAGCCGCTCGAGCGCCTCGCGCACCAGCATCTCGGAGCGGGTGTCGAGAGCCGAGGTCGCCTCATCAAGTATCAGCAGGCGCGGGTCCTTCAGGACGGCGCGAGCAATAGCAACCCGTTGCCTCTGCCCGCCCGAGAGCGTCATTCCCCGCTCGCCGAGTATTGTATCGTACCCTTTCTCCAACGGCAGCACGAACTCTTCAACATTGGCAGCGCGGGCGGCTGCCTCAATCTCGGCATCGCTCGCAGTCAGCTTCCCATACCGAATATTGTCGCGAATCGTCCCGTTGAACAGTATCGCCTCCTGCGGCACAATCCCTATATGCTCCCTTAGCTCCTGCCTCCGGATGGCGGTGATAGGCACTCCGTCGATCGTGATGTTCCCCGACTGCGGCTCGTAGAACCGGTACAGCAACATAGCGAGTGTGGTCTTGCCCGCTCCGCTTGCCCCGACGCAGGCAGTGACTTTTCCGGCGGGTAACTCGATGCTGAGGCCTCGGAGGACAGGCGCATCGTGAGTGTAGGCGAACGCGACGTTATCGAAAACTACGTTGCCAGCGGAGGCGGGGAAAGGCCCGGCGCCCGGCGCATCCGCGGGCTCCAGTTCATCGTCGAGCAGAGCGAACAGCCGGTCGGAGGCACCCATCGCTCGCTGCAGCCGCGAAAACTGTATGGCGATCGAGCTCATTGGGCCACTGATGATCGTGACCGTCATCAGGAACGCAAGCAGCGACCCGGCGGTAAGCGTCCCGTTCATCACATTGCGCCCACCGTACCATACTACGCCGAGGAGAACAAGAATGAACCCCGCGAAGGCGATGGTCCCGAACGCGCCCTCCAGCCGACTGCTCTTCATGCTGAGGTGGAAGACGGCATCGAGCTTATCGCCCGTTCGCCGGTCTTCATGCTCCTCACGTGCGAAGGCCTTGACGAGTCGTATGTTGGAGAGTGCTTCGCTGATGCCGCCCATCGCGTCGGACAGCGCATCCAGCGAAGCGCGGGTCATTTTGCGGAGGCGACGGCCCATCACCATAAACATTCCGACGACGCAGGCGAGCAGTCCGACAACTACGACCGTGAGCCGCCAGTCGATCACGACGGCGAGGGTGATTCCGCCAAAAAGAGTGACAAGGTTGCCTGCAAGCCGAACAAGGTCTTCGGTCAGGGTCTGCTGAAGGAGGCTGACATCATTGGAGAGAAGTGAGGTAAGATCACCGGCGCGAGTGCGGTCGAAGAAGGCGACGGGAAGACGTTGCAGGTGCGCGAAGAGCCGCGCGCGCATCTCCTGCACGATTCGATTTCCGGCGTACGCGACGACGAGGTACTGGGCATAGCCGAACACCGAGCCGACGACAACCAACCCAACAAGCAGCAGTGCGAGCCTATCGAGTGTTGCTACATCGTGCGTCTGCAGCACCCTATCTAGTGCTCCCCGCGCCACCAACGGCAGCGAGAGTGATATCCCCGTGGAGACAAGCATCAGAGCGCCCGCCAGCAGCAGGCGCCCTCTATGCGGCAAAGCGAGCCTCAAAAGCCTCCGCAATGCCGAAACTGAAATGCGGCCCCGGGTCTCGGTCGAGGTGGAGAGCACTGAAGATTCTTGTTCCATACCTCTCCCTTACGCTCACACCGCCCGCACGGACGCCATCACACTCTTAATTCACTCGCTGCAGACTCCCATGTAAAGGTCGAAATGATTAGAGTGCGTCCGGTCATTAGCCTTAAGCTGGCTGATCGTTAGAATCTTTCCTTCTTGGGATGCGGAACTGCGGTTGCGACTAGTGTCTGCTTGCTTACAGCGAATGTGAGAACGCCCAGAGTCGCGCCGAGCTTCGCTCCATGGTGACATTTAAGGCACGATTCCTTCATAGCCCTTACAGGTCGCATTACCATCAACCAGTCCTTTGTGCTCACCTCCGCATCCTTGCCCAGAAGGAGTTGGGGCAGCGCGTTCTTCGAGTCGACAGCCATTGCACTGTAGAGTTCCAAACGAGCATCCATGGCCATTTTGCCTCTTAAGCGCATAATCTGAGGGATATTGCTGCACACAGGGGTGATAGCGTCCGCAGGATTGGGGGCATCTAGCTTGGGCTTGCTCTTCCTAGAGGCGACGTTGGCAACCGGCCTGTCTGTATTCTGGCTTTCAGATCCAAGCTTTAAAGAAGTATTTTCATTCGCGGGCCTCGGCGCTGATGTCGTTTTATTTACGCTACCCGTCGCGTGAGGACAGTGATAAAAGCCAACTGCGAAGTCACGATTCGAGGCAACAGCGGCATGGAACAACTCCATCTCCCTGGGCGAGGAGAGGATAAGTTGATTGTATACCAGGTGCCCGCCTGCCGTTCTCACAAGCCTCTCAAGCCCGAAATTCATCACGGTATCTTGAAAGCTAGGCTGCGTGACGCTGTCCAGTGCCATTGCGACTTTCAGAGGGGTGTCCAGTTTGCCTACGGACTGGCTTTCGGAGGGCGTCAAGAGGAGAGTGAGCAACAGTGCGCTGCTGCCCAGCAGCAAGCACGTTGTTCTCAGGGAGTGGGCGCGTCCATCCATTGTTAGTTTCTCCTTAGCTTGAAAAAATGCAGAGCGCGGTCAGATAGAAATGCAGATCCTGCTCTTTCATGCTGACCGCGCGTGCTCCGCGGAAGTATGTAATTGTCAGACGATGACGCCGCCTGGTAGGTTACCGATCGCCCAACAGAGCCTACTGACCGGGCATCTGCATCTGCATTGGGTTGGCGGGGCGCTCGAGCTTATTGACGGCCCCATATCTTTTCATCAGGGTGCGGAGGTAGACCTGCATCTGCCCCGACGCGAAGTTGTCGAGATACGTCTGTCGCTCCTCCTCAGGTATATCCTTGCCCCTCTGCTCCAGTTGGATCAGGTGGTAGCCAAACTGTGATTTCACGGGCTTACTGATCTCCATCGGCTTCATCTGATAGGCGGCCGTCTCGAACTCCTTGACGAAGACCGTCCGCATCTGAATGCCGAGCTCGCCGCCCATGTCCTTCGTCCCGTCATCCTCACTGCTCTCCTTCGCCGCCGCCTCGAAGGTCTTCTTCTTGCTCTCAATATCCGCTGATATCTGCATCAGTTTGGTAAGAGCGGCATCATCTGCCTTTTTAATGTCCGCTGGGCTCTGGCCGGGGAGAGGTGCAGGAACCTTGATGAGAATGTGGCGGGCTTTAAAGAAATCATCAGCGGAGACATTGTGACCAAGCCGCTTGTCGATGTAGTCCTTTTCCACCAGTGAGTAGAGTTTGGCCTGCACCTGAAAATTCTTGCGCAGTGTGTCTCGGGTGACGTTGTTCTGCTGAAGGAACTGAGCGTCGGTGACGCCCTGGGGAATCTGCCCGCGAGTGCGCAGCATCTTCAGAAATTGGTCGATCCGCTTATCCACTTGTGCGGGAGTGACTTCGATGTTCTGCTTCTTAACTTCCCGATCCACCGCCTCGAACTCCAGCATCGTCCTCAGTGTATCGCCAAGGAGCTTGGGGCTGCTTTCACGAAGCGTGGACATCACCTTCGCCTTCGTCACGGTGTAGCTGGCGTGCGCGGCAGGGCCAAAAAGCGTCTTCGTCCCCTCCGTGCCAATCATTTGAGCCACTGTCTGATTGAAGCCGTTGGGGTTCTCCTTCTGCGCCTTAGCGACCACTTCCCCGAAGGTGAACTTCTTGCTTCCCAGTGTTCCCACCGTATCCGACATTGCGCCGCCTGCCTCGGCTTTTGCCGCAGCCGGCATATGCCTCACAGCCGCTACAGGCTTCTTCGTCTCTTTGGCGCTCTGCGCGCTGGCAGAGTGCATGCACACCGTTCCACAGGCGGCTGCCATCAGGACCGCCCCATATCCGCTCTTCAAGAGAAAAACTCCTTCCGGACATCGCGCTCTGTGGAACGCTCATCCTGACTGATGCATTGTTTAGGTCATTCCGGGGCGCGCTCTTCGCAGAATCCCGCCCGAACTATTATATCGTAAAATCCCCGCGTTTGCTTGCAGCGCACAGTGCAGGGAAGCTCGCGCATCGGGGCAAATGCGTTAGGGAAAGGATGTGGAATCAGATCTGCTTCGATGGCCAGTCTGTTCGAATGTCCAGTTTCGCAGCCGTTTTATCTATGATTTCGGCCTTACGGCGGCCCCTCGCCTGGATGAGGAGAGGGGCCGCCGTGGGATGGATCACGCTGCGTTGTCCGCCTGATTACCGCTGATTGCTGGCAGTTGGGTAGAGCTGCGGCGCGATCGTCTCATAGTAGAGGTCAGTCGAGCCGGCTCGGGTGCTGCTCCAGAATATCCAGACCTTGTCCAAGAACGGATCTTTAAATGCCGCAACCTGTCCTTCGCTCACGGCAGAGTCGGTGGGCAATGCCACTTCCGGCGTTGTCTGATCACCCTGCTGCGCCGAACTACTGATCTCATCGCCCCATGCTACGCGGTAGACGAGGCCGCCGGAATTCCCGGTGGTCCCTGATGCCGGGTCGTAGAACGTGTAGTTCACTGTGATGGTGCTGTTCTCATCCGCCTCAGTGAAGTAGACGCGTCCCCTCACCCAGTCTATCTCGTAGGGGCCATTGCTCCCGGCGACCGTTATGTTCGCGAAGTTCTGCACTCCATTGCCGCCGATCGCTCCAAGCTTCACCGGGTACGGCAGCTTGATCATCAGACGCATCGCCTTATAGTAGATGGTGGACTTCGCCACGCCGCTCGGATCGTTCTTACGGTAGAGCACCCACATACGGTCTACCGTCGGCGCGGCTCCCGCCGGGAAGACTACCTGGGGCGAGGAGAGCAGCGCTCGGCTGTTTAAACCGCGGTCGAACAGGACGACCGGGCTCGTGTTGTTGCCGGACGATGTTATCGAGGGCGTCGGGCGCAGGGACGGGGCGTTCGGCAGGTTGCCGAAGTTCGCCAGCGCCGTGCGGTCAATATTCGAGTCGTCACGGGAGGTGTTGAGCCTCATGACGAACGGAATGTAGTTGACCTGAATCCTGTCCGCCAGTCCAGGCGCGACCTGCGGGAACCGGATTGTACCGGATCGCGGATCGACCGCGATCTGCCCGCCTAGTGTCGAGTCGTAGTAGATGAGGCCGGACGCCTGATCGTACCTTCCTCGCTGTGCGAGCGAACCATTCGGCGCTGCCTGGGGATTGATCAGGACAGGCGCATTCGCCAATCCGTTGGGCGTCAGGTAGATTGCTATCTGGCCGAGGAGTTCCGCATTGCCTAGCGCGCCCTCTGCCTGTGTCCCCAGCTCCCATGCGCCGTCCCGAGACTGGAAGACGTTCGTGCTGCCGCTGCGAGTCATGACTTCGCCGAGAACCTTCTTGACTGGCAGCAGAGTAAGACTTCCCACAGCCGGGTCGCCGGGATTGACCGGATTCGTCCGGTTGATCTTGTAGCGGCAGAGCAGGGTCTCGACCGTCTGCCGGCCTTTGAGCACTCCTGTGAAGACGACGTCGATCACGTCGAGCGTCTGTCCTGACCCGTACGGATCGGGGATGTGACGGTAGACAGGAGCAGGATCGCTCTGCCACACCAGTGCGCCGGGCGTCGGGAGCTTCTGGTCCGTAAGTAGCCACTGCGTGTTGTCGAATGGCGTCGCCAGAGCGGCGGTGCCCATCGCGTTGTAGTAGAGAGCCGCGTTGGACTGGTTGCCCGCATGCCAGAAGACATAGAGGAACTTCTGCTGCCCTGCCCCGTTGGCTGCCGGGAGCTTCACCAGGAGCGGCCTGGGGGAGAGCTTCGTCAGAGCCGGATCGTTCGGCATCGAGTAGATGCTTCCCGTCGG
>JANXLO010000632.1 GCA_025355115.1 Chthonomonadaceae bacterium | reverse complement strand
TGGCAGACGAGATTGCCAAGACCGTCCTTGATCGGCAAAACCGAACTGGGGCAAATCCATACTCCCTTATTCTTTACGTATGGATCGGTCAAATGGTGCCAGTTTAGGAAGCCCGAAGGCGTTGCCGTCGCCGCGAGCGGCAGTGTCTCGTCGTAGTCCTGACAGTACATCAGCACCGCCAGTCCCATCTGCCTCATGTTCGAAATGCAGGCCGTCTGACGCGCCTTTTCCCTTGCCTGCGCGAACACAGGAAACAGGATTGCGGCCAGAATCGCGATAATCGCGATCACGACGAGCAACTCTATGAGCGTAAATCCTGGCCACTTGCGGAGGAACGACTGCCGTCTCCCTTGCTGGATGTGTCGCCTACTGCGTAGCATGAGAGCCTGAATTCTATCCCCTTCGTGCACAGCCTCTCATTGTAACACAACTATCCGGAATTCGCGTCATCCTGGGCGGAAAAACAGGCTATTTGCTGCTCTTTTGACGCTGCGAAGAACAAATAGGTTCACCGCGCCACTGAATTGCTCAGGTTCCAGGTGTGCAGCCGCCGTGCGTGCTCCTGCCACGGGCGTCCGGACGCCCTGCGATCAGCTCACAGCGAGCGCGCCCAGGTCATCTGGCTGATGTCGTGAGTCTCATAACTGTCGGTGTCGGAGTTGTAGCCCTGAACGAAGCTGCCGTAGACATGCGTGGGCAGGAGCGTGCGCGGGTCAGGCGTCCTCGGGAGGACGAACTGCACGATCTGATCGTTCTCCGCCGCCTCACGCATGAGGCGCAGTATCCCGGTTTTGCCCTGCACCGCGCCCGGCGGCATCAGGTTGGTCATGCCAGCCAGCCCGCCCCACGATTTGCCGTCGTCTCGGGCGATGCGCTCCCAGTCGAGAGTGACAGGGGCAACTGTAGGCTTCGCACTCTTCCCTGTGGCAGGCGCGGCTGAGGTTCCCGTGGCGGCCGGTTCCGCCAGTGCCTGCATTCGCAGGGGATTTCGCGCGAGCGCATCGTCATTGACGGGCAGATAGCCCGCCTTGCGCAGGTCGCGCAGCAGTATCTCAGGATCCTCCGCCTTCAGGATCGCCACGGTGTCGCTGAGCGTGCGGACGAACAGCGCCTTCAACTCACGCCTCGCCTGCAACTCCTTCATCAGTACGGCGCTATCGCACTGCAGATAGGTATGCGCCTTGCCGACCCGAATATGCCCATGCTTGCCGCTGACCTCGTTGATGAGATACTCGACGTTCTGAGGAATGCCGGTACGGGCGTGGGCCTGAAGGAAGGCCAGAATGTCGCGCACGGTCGCGCCTCGATCGAGCAGACGCCGAATGGAGTCCCTGGTCAGATGCACGGTGTTGCCTGTCGCGCCCTTGGCAGGCAGATCAGTCAGCGTCAGCAGATTATAGTAGATGGCTGGCGCGAGGAAGGGCGGAACGAAAATTTCGGCGTTCGCTTGCAGGATAAACTTGTCCTCGCGGGGGTCTGCGAGCAGCGGCTCGCGGCCCTCAAGCTCCAGCATCTGCGCACCGAGCGGCGTGAGGCGGAAGCCGGTGACGTCGGGAGCGGCGGCCTTATCGACCGGCGCGCCCCTTGTATCAGCCTTCTCTTTCGACGCGGGGGCTGTGGGCGTTGGCGGGTCAGCCGACAGCTCGACAAGCCCCATCCAGTAGAGGCATTCGCCGATCAGAAGACGGGTGAAGACGAGCGGAGATGAGACCAGCTTGCCCTGCTGAGAGGTCTCGACGAGCAGCAGCGGCGAGCCGAAGGAGAGCGCGTCCGTCAGGGATGCAATGTCAACGTAAGCATCGGCCGCGCTCTCGCTGATGATCCTCAGAGTGACGGTGCGGATGCCGATCATCAGGTCTTTCGCGCGATGGACGTTGCTTTTCTGCAGAGGCTCGACGAACATCTCGCCCCAGGCGGTGCCCCGCTTCCAGGCGTCGAACAGCGACTGAAGCTGCTCTGTGCTGTCGAGGTGCAGCCATTTCTCGCCTGTCTCCGTGAGGGAGTAAGTCTGCTTCTCGCCGGTCGGCGCGAGCAGTCCCGCCTCGCGGCAGAGAGAGTAGACGAACGAGGAGTAGCGCTCGTCCGCAAGCGTGAAGGAGCGGGCAGCGTTCTTGAGGCTGGTTTTGTGCATATAGCCCGTGCTGGTGCGGGACGCCTCCTGCGTTGCCGCGAAGCCTAGCAGGGAGACTACGTCGCGTATGAGGGTCGTGTGGCGCTTCGTCTGCGCAGGATGGTGGGGCATCGGCCTGGGGGCGGGGGCAGGATCTGTCCAGAAGCCGGATCTGTCGTTGCCGGTCAGGGCTCGCAGCAGGTCGCCCGGCACGACGAGCACCAGATTGTAGCCGTAGAGAGGCGACA
>JANXLO010000614.1 GCA_025355115.1 Chthonomonadaceae bacterium | reverse complement strand
TGCACCATCAACGGCATCGGTGAGAGGGCCGGAAACACCAGCCTCGAAGAGGTCGTAATGGCGATGAAAACCCGCCGCGACATCTACGACTGCGATACCGGCATCACCACGCAGGAGCTCTACCGGACGAGCCGCATGGTAAGCGCTTCGACGGGCATTCTGGTGCAGCCAAACAAAGCGATCGTCGGGGCCAACGCCTTCGCTCACTCTTCCGGCATTCATCAGGATGGAGTGCTGAAGGAGCGATCCACCTACGAAATCATCGACCCGGCGGACGTGGGAATCCACGAGAGCAAAATAGTCCTCACCGCGCGCTCCGGACGGCACGCCCTGCTGCACAGGCTGGAAGTGCTGGGCTATGTTTTCAGCGAAGAGCAGGTGGAGAAGGTCTACACGCGCTTCCTCGATATCGCCGACCGCAAGAAGGAGGTCTACGACGAAGACCTCGAAAAGATCGTGCAGGACGAGACGAGCGCGGTGCATCACACCTACGAGTTGCTTCATGTTCAAGTCTCGTGCGGCGACAAACTTGTTCCAACCGCGACCATCAATATTCGTGATGCTCAGGGCCGCGAACTCATCGATTCCTGCCACGGGACCGGCCCTGTCGATGCCGTCTACCGAGCCATCAACCGCATCGTCGGCATCGAGAACGACCTGATCGAGTTCAATATCCAGGCGGTCACCCAGGGGATCGACGCCTTGGCCGACGTGACGATTCGCATCCGGAGAGGCAACGACATCTACACCGGTCGCGGCGCGCATACCGACATCGTGGTCGCCAGCGGCAAGGCCTACGTCCACGCCCTCAATAAACTGGTCAGTCGCATGACTCCTGCCTCAATAGAGCAGACGCTCGAACACGTTTAACAAAGAGTATGGTTGCCTGACATATGAAACGCTCGGCCATAGATTTTGGCCGAGCGTTTTGTTGACGCTAAACTATAGAACGGCAACTAGAGTGGTTAAGACTTCTCGATAGGAACCCTGCTATAGATCTCCGCGAGCAGAAGGTGACAGTCTATCGAGGCGAGGTGCAACTCAAGTTCTTGGCGATTTAACACAACGCAGTCCCAGTTTTCGCCCCGTCTAGTGTGCAGTTCGACAAGAAGCTCGTCCGGAAAGATGAGCACATACTCCTGCAAGGAGGCGATCTGACGATAGTAGGCGAACTTGTCTCCTGGGTCATAAGAGGCGGTGGAGGGCGAAAGAACTTCGATTATGACCGTCGGATTGAGCAGAGTATCGAACTGGTCATCCTCAAAGCGAGGCAGGCCGCAGGTGACCACGACATCTGGATAGGTGTAGAAGCGGGCCCCTTCCACTCGTACCCTCATATCCCCAGTGTAGATTTCGCAACGACGACCCTTCAACTGATTGCGAAGCTCCCCAAAAGCATTGCCGGTCACTAGGTTATGCCTGCGACTAGCTCCCGACATGGCGAATATCTGCCCGGACACATATTCGTGCCTGAACTCCGCCTGCCGCTCCCGCACGAGAAACTCCTGCGGGCTAATTTCCAGCTCCTGCGCCGCGTTAGCCATTTTCCATTCCCCTTTGCCTTTAGTCTACTTTATTTGCGTCCCTATGCAAAGTCCCGCTCGGCGGAGTAGGCACTGCGGTGTGCATATGCGGCAGTCTAGCGTAAAATACGTGCAACGTTTGTCGTGCCTGAATGTCAAGCAGGGAACAAGAACGCACGGCTAAAAAAGTGCTTTTTGACGGTGAAGGAGACGGGCGTGTGACATTTTTCATAACTCCCGCTCCGTATTGTAGGATATAATATTCAACGGGATAGGAGCGATTGCGGTTGGGAACATTCCGGCGGTACGTCCGGTCTAAAATAGTTGTCAGCGATTGTAAGTCCTGCGTGGTTTCCCCCTTCTTCTGGCACTCCGCACCGGCTCTTAAGGACTCATAATGCATCATAGTATCCACGATCTCCTCGAAATTGCGATCAAACATAAGGCTTCCGATCTCGTCATCAAGGCAGGCGCGTCGCCCGCGCTGCGTGTGGACGGGAGAATGCAGCTGACGGATTTACCTGTCATCAGCCCGGAAGCCACTCGCGAACTCGCCTACGAGATCATGTTCAGCTCCACCCGTGACATGTTGCTTCAGTACCCCAACACAGAGGGAATGGGCCTCGAGATGGAAGATGCCGATGCGCGAATGAAGGAGCTGGAGCGGAAGCAGGAGATCGATCTGGTCTTCTCCATTCCGTCGCTCGCCCGCGTTCGCGCCAATCTCTTTATGCAGCGAGGCACGGTGGGGGCTTCTCTGCGTCTCATCCCCCTGCACCCATTCACTATAGATGAGCTGAACCTTCCGCCCCTCCTCAAAAAACTGGCGCTGGAGCCGCAGGGCCTTATCATCATCACTGGGCCGACCGGCTGCGGCAAGACCACTACGCTAGCGGCGTTGATCGAGGAGATCAATCGCCACAAGTACGCCAATGTATTCACCATTGAAGAGCCCATTGAATATGTGTTCAAGGACAAAAAAAGCGTCGTGCACCAGCGTGAGGTGGGACTGGACACGCAGTCGTTCCAGGCGGCCCTGCGCAGCGTCACGCGCCAATCTCCGGATGTCATCGCCATCGGGGAGCTTCGGGATCGCGAGACGATGGACGTGGCTATGATGGCAGCAGAGATCGGTCATCTGGTCATTACGACTTTGCACACCACCTCGGCGTCCGCGACCGTGGACAGGATCGTCAACAGCTTTCCGCAGCATCTGAAAAGGCAGGTTTGTCAGCAACTGTCAGCCTCGCTCCTCTGCGTGACCTCGCAGCGGCTGGTGCATCGGGCGAACGGGCAGGGCCGAATTCCTGCGGTGGAGCTCATGACCGCCTCTCCTATGGTGAAGAAGCAGTTGGAAGAGGGCGATACGGCCGACCTCTACAACTGCATCCGTGAGGGCGGGCATTTCGGCATGAACACCATGAACCAGGCCCTCGAAAAGCATGTTAACGGCAAAGTCATCACACCAGAGGAGGCGATCCTCTTCGCGGGCAATCAAGCGGAGCTGCGTCAGATGCTGCGAAACACAAAATAGCGAGTTTCAGCTTTCCATCCTGCTCCTGCGCTACTACTTCACACTTCGGGCGGCTCTTCACAGAGCTGCCCTCTATTTTTGACAACTTTGCGGAACATTTCGATTGACCGCTCCGTGTACTCTCTGTGCATTCCCAGAGGAGTGGGCAGTGATAAAACTGAGAGAATGGAGGCTGAGATGGGAGATAAGCAGAGGGCTGTCGTTCTCGTCAATACAAAATCGCGGCGCGGCAAGGAGTGGTATCCATCCGTAGTGGAGGCGCTGCCAAAGCATGGTGTGGAGATTCAGAAGGCGATGCCTCTGACCGATCCGAAGCGGCTTATCAAGGAAGTCAGGGCGGCCATCGCGGCTGAGACTCCTCTCGTGATTGTCGGCGGAGGGGACGGGACGCTAAGCTCGGTGGCCCGTTTTTTCATCGGCAGCAAGTCGGTGCTCGGGGTGCTGCCGCTCGGCACCGGAAATCAGTTCGCCCGCGATCTATGCATCGACACCGATGTGGAGACTGCCTGCGAGGTCATCGGTGCTGGCAAAGTCGTCGGCGTTGACGTCGGGTTCGCGGGCAGCGATCATTTTT
>JANXLO010000592.1 GCA_025355115.1 Chthonomonadaceae bacterium | reverse complement strand
GTCGGCG
This sequence comes from Chthonomonadaceae bacterium, assembly GCA_025355115.1. Taxonomy (GTDB): domain Bacteria; phylum Armatimonadota; class Chthonomonadetes; order Chthonomonadales; family Chthonomonadaceae; genus JANXLO01. The sequence continues at coordinate 1,650 of JANXLO010000592.1, read as the reverse complement.
CGCGTGTAGTTCCAGGACTGGTCGATCAATCCGGCTAAATCCACTTTCGGACGCCAGCCGAGCAGGAACTTCGCCTTTGAGTTGTCCAGCCAGGTCGAGTGAAACTCCGTCGCGATCTCCGTGGAGGGCAGGCCCCGCGTTCGATTGAGGTAGGCCGCTGCCTTGCGGTAGTTCACTGGCTCGTCCATGCAGATGTTGAACGTCTGGTGGCGCGCAGCAAGGTGCCCTGTCGCGCAGACAATCGCTTCCACGAGATCACTGAGATGAACGAAGTTGCGCTGCATCGGATTGCCGTCCGCGTCTAGCATCACCGGAATCGTCTGCGTCTTCACATAGCTGTCCGCCTGCTCAATCGTCACGTAGTCCCGCCATCGCGGCCCGCCGAAAACGTCTTCCCCGAAGGAGAGCGTGTATTTGAAGTCGTCCTTCTCCATGATCCAAGGCGCGCGCAGGCAGCAGCCGTTCAGCCCGTACTGAACATAGTACTGTTCCAGCATCGTCTCCTCAAGCACCTTCGACAGCGCGTAGCAGCCAGGATAGGCCGAGTGCCGCTGTGTCTCCGTGATGGGAGCGGGGAATTTGTAGAAGAAATGGCCCATGCCAGCGTCTCCGCCCAGCAGGATGAACTGCTCGAACGAGGGGCTTTCCCGGCACGCTTCGAGCAGCCAGAAAAGGCCCTTCACCGCGACATCCATGATCGCATCGGGCGTCTCCTTGCAGGTCGCCAGATGCAGCACATGGGTTACGCCCTCCATCGCCCGATTCACGTCGGCGCGAATCGACATGTCGCCCTTCACGACCTCCAGGCCGTCGCGATCCGGCAGCATCCGGCTGTGGCAGAGCGCCCGAATGACAAAATCCTTGCCTTCCGCCGAGCCCGCGAAGCGGTCTATGAATGCCTGTCCAACCTTGCCCGCCGCCCCAGTCACCAGAATGCGCTTCATTGCCACTCTCTACTCCTTCCACCCCTGCGCGTCCAGAATCAGGCTGCCTTGATAGCTCTGCAGGTAGGCGCGCGCCGCCAGATCGTCGAAAAAATGAGCCTCATCGAACAGGTGAGCGTGCTTGCCGCCGCGATCAAGGCCAGCCTCCCGCGCCTTCGCCAGCATGTCCCGCCAGTCTTTTCTGCCTTAGGCGGGCCAGCGTATTCCCGCTTGGCAGTAGGAGGCATCCGCGAAATAACGCGCCCGCTCCTCGCCTCCCGGCTTCGCCCGCCGCGCATGCCAGAGTGCAGAATGCACCATTATCGCCGATCCCGGAGGCAGCCTGTCCACCACGACCATGCCCGGCAGATCGGCGGTTCCAAGCGGGGATAGCGCGCCGTTGTCCACGATCGTGCTCTGTGTACGCGGCACAAGTAGCAGATCTCCCACCTCGCCGTTCAATCCGTTGAAGTAGTGGAAAAAATGCACCATCACATGCGACCGGTTGCTCTGCGGATGCTGCTCGTAGTCCTGATGCCAGTGAACTCCCGGCGCACCAACGTTCTGCCGTACCGCATGGAGATGATGGAACGCAAAGCCCGGCCCCATGACGCCCTCAGCTATCTCCAAGATTCGCGGATCGCTGACAAGACCACCCAACGCGGGGTACTCCACCGTCCACGGCGCGGGACTCCCGCTGCGCCGCGCCGTCTCCAGCGCATCGATG
>JANXLO010000545.1 GCA_025355115.1 Chthonomonadaceae bacterium | reverse complement strand
CGCAGCAGCAGGGGCGGCGACGGTCGCCCTATCCTGCACGGTCGTCGGGTCGAACAGCACGAGATCGGCCTTCATGCCCTTCGCGATGCGGCCCCTATCTTTAAAGCCAAAGCGGGATGCCGGCAGAGCGGTCGCCTTGTGGATCGCCGCCTCGAGGCTGAGCAGATGCTTTTCGCGCACATAGACCGCCAGCAGGCGAGGAAAGGAACCTGCTCCGCGAGGGTGAGTCGGATGCAGGCCGCCGTCCGTGCAGAACATAATCTCCGGGGCGGAAATGAACGCGTCCAGGTCGTTCTCAGTCATCGCGGTCACCACCACGCTCTCCGAGCCCATGGCGCCCTTGCCATGCGTCTTTTCCACGATCTCCTGAACGACGGTGATTGCGTCCTTACCTGTCAGCGTGGCAATCTCCGCGATGGTTTTTCCATTCCAGTTTTCATCGGGAGTGTAGGTAGTCAGGCGCACGTGCTCCGGCCCTCCTACTTCGGCAAGCCCTGTCTCCCATGCTTTGCGGTCGCTCCAGTCGCGGGTGGGTATGAGAACAGTAATTGTGGACTGCCAATAGGTGTAAGGGTAGACGTCCGCGCTGATGTCGAGTCCTCTTCCGCGGGCTTCACGCATAAGCTTGAGGACATCGGGGGCCTTTTGCCAGACCGGGGAGGTGTCGAGCTTAATGTGAGATATCTGGGCGGGAAGCTTGCCCTTGTCGGCGATCTCGATCAGCTCTTTGAACGACTCAAAGGCCTTGTCCCCCTCGTCGCGAACATGGCTGATATAGATTCCATGCGCCTTGCCTGCGGCTCGAGCACAGGTGATCAGCTCCTGAGTCGTCGAGTAGAAGCCCGGGTCGTACTCCAGTCCCGAGGAGAGGCCGAGCGCACCTGACTGCATCTCAATCGATACCAAATCCGCCATTTTCTGCTGTTCATCTACAGTCGCAGTTCGTTTGAAATCCTTGCCCGTAACTTCACTTCGGATGGTGCCGTGACCGACGAAACTGGCAATGTTCAGGGCCACATGCTTGGCCTCAAGCTCTGTAAACCAGGTCGCCAGGGGGAAGTGAGAGCTCCCGTCCTGTCCGACCACGGAGGTCGTGATGCCCTGACGAATCTGCGTCTCGGCGTCCGGCTCCTTCAGCAGCCCGCCGTCCGCATGGCTATGGGCATCGATGAATCCCGGAGCGACGATTAGCCCCTTCGCGTGGATGACTCTCTCTCCAGCTTTCGCCTTCAGCTTTCCGACTGCAGTTATCTTATTCCCAACGATCCGAACGTCGGCCACCCTTCGTGCTGTCCCTGTGCCATCGATGACGGTTCCCCCTGAGATCAACAGAGAGGTCTGCGCGATAAGCGGGCTTGAAAGAGTGAGGAAAAAAGCAAAGCTGAGGAGGCATTTGAATCGCATGAGATCTGTCGCTTTCGTGGTAGCAATAGGCTGGGATGGGTCAGACGCATATCAGGGTGCCGCTCTGTCCCAACTCTATCCCCGGTGCAGTACGCGAGCCAGGAACTCGCGTGTGCGCTCTTCCTTCGGGGCTGTGAACACCTGCTCGGGGGTGCCCTCCTCTAAAATACGTCCGCCATCCAAAAAAAGTACCCGGTTGGCCACCTCACGACAGAAGCCCATCTCGTGTGTTGCCACCAGCATCGTGCGCCCCTTGCGGGCCAGTTCGCGCATGACCTCCAACACCTCTCCGACCAGCTCCGGGTCGAGGGCGGAGGTCGGCTCGTCGAAAAGGAGCAGGGCGGGGCGAAGTGCCAATGCGCGTGCTATCGCGACCCGTTGCTGCTGCCCGCCGGAGAGTTCAGCCGGGTAGGCATCGGCTTTGTCGCTCAGCTTTACCTCCGCAAGCAGTGCTCTGCCAGCCGTCTCCGCTTCCGCCGCAGAGGTGTTCAGGACTTTGCGTGGTGCGAGGGTGACATTTTGAAGCGCGGTAAGGTGTGGGAACAGATGAAATCGCTGGAAGACCATTCCGATCTCACGGCGATCCATATTTACGCTATCCTCTGTAATCTCCCTGTCCTTGAACTTCACGGTGCCGGACGTTGGCATCTCCAGACGGTTGATGCAGCGCAGCAGTGTGGACTTTCCGCTGCCGGATGCGCCGATCAGTCCAACGACCTCACCCTCCTGCATCGTCAGATCTATGTCGCGCAGCACGTCCAGCGCGCCGAAGCTTTTGCATACGCCTCGCAGAGTCAGGAGAGGGCTGGTAGTTTCAGACATGAACGGCGGCTCCTCTGCGCGGCCTGCGAGAGCCGCCCGCTGGCTGATACTTCTCCTCCAGCCTGCGCACCATCCAGGTAAGCGGCAGAGTCATGCACAGGTAGAGCAGAGCGACCGCGACGTAGATAGTGGTCGGAGCGCCCTTGGAAGTTGCCAGCTCCGTTCCGACTCGCATCAGCTCGGTGAGCGCGACCACCGACACCAGGGAGGAGTCTTTCAGGAGGGCAACAGCTTCGTTGGTGAGTGGCGGGAGGACGCGGCGAATGGTCTGCGGGAGAATGACCCAGCGCATCGCCATTCCGTACGGCATTCCCAGTGAGCGTGCGGCCTCCATCTGCCCCGTGTCGATGCTCTCGATCCCGGCGCGGAAAATCTCCGAGATGTAGGCGCCCGCGTTCAAGCTGAGCGCAATTACGCCCGAGGTGAAGGGATCTAGATTGATTCGCAGCGAGGGCAGCACGAAGTAAATCACGTAGATTTGCATAAGAAGCGGAGTTCCGCGTAGAGCCTCAACATAGATTTTCGCGGCCCAGACTAAGGGAGGAATAGGGGATATGCGGGCGAGCGATACTGCAAGCCCGAGCGGAATGCCGAT
>JANXLO010000527.1 GCA_025355115.1 Chthonomonadaceae bacterium | reverse complement strand
CAAGCTCGGCTTGGCCTGGATCGACTACGGGAATGCCTGCTATCAGGACGCGAAGTATTCCGAGGCGCTCAAAGCTTATCAGAAAGCGGTATTGATCTCACCCGCGAGCCGCACTGCAAGGGCGAACGTCGCTATTGCCCTTCAGAGGCTCGGCAGGATGGACGAAGCCCTCACGGAGTATCGGCGCGTGGTCACGGAAGCCCCCGCCGATTTCGGAGCGCGTCTGAATCTGGCGAACGCGCTGGCAAGAATGCGCCGGTATCCCGAGGCGGAGATCGAGTACCATCTTCTTTTGAAGAAGTCGCCCGGCAATCCGGCCGCCCGGTTGAACTACGGCATCATGCTTCGAGAGCAGGGCCAGTTGACGGAGGCGGTGCGCCAGAATCTGATGGCGATAGAGCTAGACCCGGCCGATGCGACCGCGCTGTATCAGTACGGGCTGACGCTGACTGCCGCGGGATGCCAGTCCGAGGCCGCGAAGGCGCTGCAGCAGACGCTCATCCTCAGTCCAGCTTATCTTCCCGCCTGCTTCGCGCAGGGGGAAGCTCTTCGCGCGGAGGGAAAGCGGGACGAGGCGGTGACCGTCCTCCAAGCGGCCGTCGAACGAGCGCAGAATATTCCACAGTACAATCAGGAGATCGAGCGGGCGAATACAATGCTTCGCCAGCTTCGGAAAGGGCAATGAGGCCGTGAAAACTCAGCGATTTTCAAGAGACGAAGCCCTGTCGCTTCGAGCGGAGCATCGAATGAGGAGCGCACAGTGAATCTGCTGCCGGATCCGCGTTGGGGCCTTGTCTACTACAGCTGGGCGATCTGCGGGGCAGCTCTGCTCGCGCTTCTGCTGCTGCGAATTCGCATCGGCCACAAGCGCAAATCGTTCTACGATCCGGAAGCCTACGCGGAGGAGATGGAACTGGCCCGCATGGACGTCGTCGCAAAAAAGGAGGAGCCCTCGGGCATTCTCCGTCGCTTCGGGCACGACAGATCCGCAGTGAATCGCGCCAGGGATCTATCGGTTGCGCTCGCCTTTTTCCTGGTGACGCTAGGCAGCTTCGTGTATGGCACCGTGGCCTATCTCGCGATCACCGGCTATGAAGAGGGCAATCGCCTGGCCGCCGCGCACGACTTCGAGGAGGCCAAGCGGGACTACTACCGCACGTTGCGCTACTGCCCCAACTCCACTTCCGTCCACTACGCGCTCGCCCGAGTTCTGCTGGCGCAAGGCAGGTCGGAGGAGGCGATCACGGAGTTCCACAAAGTGATGGGTGGCGACCAGAACAACGTCGGAGCGCACACTACGCTGGGCAATCTGCTGTTTCGCAAGGGACGGCTTTCGGAGGCGATTGCTGAGTACCGAGCCTCTCTGCAGCTTGATCCTGCCGATGCCGCCGCTCACGTCGATCTCGGCAACGCCCTCTACAGCTCGAACCAGGTCGCTGAGGCCATCGGCGAGTACCGGAACGCGCTCCGTATTCTCCCGTCGCTTGCGGTCGCTCATCTCAACCTCAGCAGCGCACTGCTGAAGCGAGGCAGCCTGGACGAAGCGGCTGCGGAGGCGCGGCAAGCGGCGAATCTGGCTCCGGACAGCGTCGTCGTCCACAGCAACCTGGGCAATATCTTCCTGGAGCAGGGTAAGAAAAGCGACGCGATTGAAGAGTACCGCCGTGCCACCGAAATCAAGCCGAATTTCGCGTATGGCTACTACAATCTGGGGCAGGCCCTGCTAGCGGATAAAAAGAAGGATGAGGCGATTCTCGCCTTCGAAAGCTATCTGCGCATCGCGAAGGATCAGTCCGAGTATGGTGAGGCGATGGAGCGAGTGCTTCAGCTTCTCGCAGATCTCAAGTCGCCCGCCGTTCAGCATAAGCCTTGACGCACCGATCATTGCGATCATAGTCAGTCTGCTGGAGATTAGAAAGAGAGTGAAAGTTTATGGCAGCCGTGACCATTGTTGATGACTTGATTATTGGAGCTGAGGCAGGGCCGCTCGCTCTCATCGCGGGGCCGTGTGTGATCGAGAGTCTCGATCTCTGTCGTCAGGTAGCTTCGGAGGTGCAGCGGACAGCCCGGGAACTCGGCATCGGCTTCATCTTCAAGGCCAGCTTCGACAAGGCGAACCGAACCTCCGGCGGCGCGTTTCGCGGAGAGGGAATCAAGAAAGGGCTGGAGGTGCTGGCTCAGATCAAGCAGGAGTTCGGTGTGCCAGTGCTGACCGACGTCCATGAGTCGTGGCAGTGCGCGCCCGTCGCCGAGGTCTGCGACGTGCTCCAAATCCCTGCGTTCCTCTGCAGGCAGACCGATCTTATTTTGGCGGCTGCCGAGACCGGACGAGTCATCAATGTGAAGAAAGGGCAGTTTCTCGCGCCCTGGGACATGAAAAACATCGTCGCGAAAGTGGAGGCGACGGGTAATCGCCGCCTGTTGCTGACGGAGCGCGGCGTCTCTTTCGGCTACAACACACTGGTCGTGGATATGACGAGCCTGCCTCAGATGAGATCGCTTGGCTATCCGGTGGTGTTTGATGGAACGCACTGCGTCCAGCGGCCGGGCGGAGGAGAGGGCGGAACGACGTCGGGCGGAATGAGGGAGTTCATCCCTCACCTTACTCGTGCAGCCGTCGCCGTCGGCGTGGACGCGCTGTTCCTCGAGGTGCATCCGGAGCCGTCGAAGGGTCTCTCCGATGCGGCGACGATGCTGCCGCTCGCCGAACTGCCCGCGCTTTTGCGTCAAGTGCTCGCAATAGATGCGATTGTGCGCCGATGACATCGATTCTGGCATGAATTGTGCCTGTGTAGGAGTTGCGTCTGGCTGGCAGCATGGCAGAGAATTTCAGAGCCGCCGACGAAGCATTAATATTCGGGAGAAGTGAAACCAACATGAAAACCGCGCTGATCACTGGCATCACCGGGCAGGACGGGTCTTACCTGGCGGAGCTCCTGCTCGGCAAGGGGTACCGAGTCGCGGGCGTAGTCCGCCGGGCCAGCACCGAGAGCTTCGAGCGCATAGGGCACATCAAAGACCAGCTCCAGCTGATCCAGGCCGATCTGCTCGATCAGTACTCGCTCATCGACGCGGTCAAGACCGCGAACCCGGATGAGGTCTACAACCTCGCCGCCCAGTCGTTCGTCCCGACCAGCTGGAACCAGCCGGTGCTGACCGGCGAGTTCACCGCGCTCGGCGTGACCCGTATGCTGGAGGCGATTCGTCTGGTCAACCCGAAAATTCGGTTCTACCAGGCGTCGAGCAGTGAGATGTTTGGCAAGGTGCTGGAGACCCCGCAAAGCGAGTCCACCCCCTTCTATCCGCGCAGCCCCTACGGTGTGGCGAAGGCTTACGGCCACTACATCACCGTCAACTATCGCGAGAGCTACGACCTGTACGCTGCATCCGGCATCCTGTTCAACCACGAATCTCCCCGCCGAGGCCTCGAGTTCGTGACGCGCAAGGTGACAAACGCCGCCGCACGCATCAAGCTCGGCCTCGACAAGGAGCTGAGGATGGGCAACCTGGACGCTCGTCGGGACTGGGGCTTCGCGGGCGACTATGTCGAGGCGATGTGGCTCATGCTCCAGCAGGATTCCCCCGACGACTACGTGGTCGCGACGGGCGAGACGCAGAAAGTGGAGGCGCTGGTATCGACGGCGTTCGCCAGAGTCGGGCTGGAGTGGCAGAAGTATGTGGTGCAGGATCCTGCGTTCTACCGTCCGGCTGAGGTGGATCTCCTGGTAGGCGATCCCTCGAAGGCCGAGGCCAAGCTGGGGTGGAAGCCGATGGTGACCTTTCAGCAACTGGTCGAGATGATGGTGGACTCCGATCTGGCCCGCTGGGAGAAAGTGCTCCGACACCAGGAGTAGGGGGCCACGGCAGTGCAGCAGGAACCCACTCGCATTCTAATCACAGGGGCCAACGGCTTTGTGGGGCGGCATCTGATCGCCGCGCTGCTCGCGCCCCTTGACGGTGAGCAGGCGAAAGTGCAGATCACTGCGGCGCTCCACGCCGCTTTGCCCGTGTCTAAAACGGAGCCTTTCGGTGCGGCAGGATGGAATGGAGGCTCGGTCGGCGGGCAGGTGACCGGCGCGGCGCTCGATATCCGTGACCCGGACGCGGTGCTGTCGATGCTCGTGGAGCACAGGCCGCAGCAGATCTATCATCTTGCGGCCCGCGCCTCGGGTGCGGACGCCGACCGGCAGGCCGTGCAGGAGGTCAATGTTCTAGGCACGCGTCATCTGCTCGAGTCGGCCCGCTCCGTATCTCCTTCCCCCCGCGTGCTTCTCGTCAGCACTGGCTACGTCTACGGCAGCACCGATCCTGGGCGCCCGGCAAGGGAGGGTGATTCGCTTGCGGCTCCCGGCAGGTTCGGCCTCTACGCCGACAGCAAAATCGCGATGGAGGCGGAGGCG
>JANXLO010000577.1 GCA_025355115.1 Chthonomonadaceae bacterium | reverse complement strand
CCCGCGCCGAGCTCGTCGCACGACTGCGAGAGTACGAGGCCTACAGAGGCACCGTCGAGACGCTCCGAACCTGGGAGGAGTTGCGCCGCTTACTCTACTTTCGTGGCGCACTTGAGAATGCGGACGACTATATTCTGCCTGTGCCTGCCGGTGAGGCCCATGTCGATCAGCTCTATCAGGCGCTGCACCGGCTGCTCACCGAAGCGGGCGTGGACGATAGGCCGGTGACATCCGTCACTCCACGCCGACGGCTCAGCCTGCGAATGAAGATGGCCGAGATACTCCGCCGGCTGACCTCAGCTGGACCAGCGGGGCTGCCGTTCGAGGCGCTGTTCACCCTCCCCTGCCCTCGCTTCGACATCGTGCTCACGTTTCTTGCCCTGTTGGAGCTGATGCGGCAACTGCGGGTAAGCGCTGAGCAGTCCGGACTGCTGATGGGGATACATGTCATGCTGTTGCCGGAGCTCTTGGAAGGAAAACGGGCATGATGGAAGCCGCTCTCGAGTGTCTGCTTTTCATCGCCGGAGAGCCGGTCCCACTGGCAGATATGGCTCGCGCGCTCCAGAGCGAGGAGCTGGAAGTTGAGGAAGCGCTGCGCAGCCTTCAGGCGAGCCTTACAGAACGCGGCAGCGGCCTGCAACTGTTGCGCATCGCGGGAGGCTGGCAGTTGGCGACCCGCGCAGAGCATGCTGAAGTCATCGCGAGGCTGCTGTCTCGAGGCGGTACCAAGCTCTCGCGCGCGGCCCTCGAAACACTGGCGATCATCGCCTACCGGCAGCCTGTCACCGCGCCGGAGATGGAGGCGGTGCGAGGTGTTTCGGTGGGCGGTGTGCTGAAGACACTTCTGGAGCGCAGACTGATAGCCGAGGCCGGGCGTAAAGCGACGCTGGGACGCCCCATGCTGTACACGACCACGGCAGACTTCCTGCACTATTTCGGCATTGCAGAGCTGACGCAACTCCCACCCATGGAGGCCGACGCCCCCGCGCCACTCCCCGTCACTCCCGAGATGGTGACGGACACGCTCACTGGGCAGAAACAAGAGGTCGCTCCGTCATCGATAAGTGAGGCGACCGACGGAGATGGCGAGGTCGCATAAACGTCTGTCTGCGGACACTTAGCACGTCTGTTCTTACGTAGCAGTAGGGAGCCTTGTCAGGATGCGGCCGCTGACAGGCAGGGATTCCAGGCCGACAAAGATAATATTATGCTCAGTTCAGCCTGCGGTGAAACGCTTCAGGCATCATGGCGCCGACGGTCAGTGATTTCACGCGCCCTCAAAGTCGGCTACGGTTCTATGAAGGAGACAGCACTCGATTGAATTATACTCACGCCTTCCGCAAATCGGCACGTCCGGCTCTGGGTGTCCTCGCCGTAGCCATGCTTGCGCTGCCGGGCTGCCAGGGTCGAAAAGTCGTCGCCCGGGTCAACAGCGAAACCATTAATGAAGATGATTTCACAAGTCGCGCCCTGCGCGTCGACAACATCCCTGCACAGAGCGGATTGGACGCGGGCGGCCTGACCCTCGTCAACATGATCAAAGACAGCCTTCAGCAGCAGCTGGCCAAGTCGAAGGGCGTCGTCGTCACCGACGATCAGGTGAACAAATACATCACAGCTCTCGAACGAATCAACCCCGCACTGGTCACCGACCTGCACTCCGGCAAAGTGTCGATGGAGGATCTGGTGCGACAGTACCGGTTTGAAATGTCCTCTTTCGCCATCGGCACGGACAATGCCAAGCCGGATCCCAAGGATGTGCAGGCCGCTTTCGACGAGCAGAAAGCCAATTTGAAGGTCAAAGCGAACTACACGCTTCGAGTTTTGCCTCTGGCTGATCTGGGGAAAGCACAACAGTCCTTGGACGAACTTAAGAGATCGGGAGATTTCAAAAAAGCCGGGCTTATCGGAGGACTAACTGCCAGTCAGGTCGTGAACGTCGGCAAAGATACAGTCATACCCGCGGACCAGGCCCCGCCCGTCCTAAAGGAAGCCCTCGATGCCCTGCGCCCGACTGAGTTTGTCAAGCAGCCTGTCCTGCTTCAGGGCCCGAACGGGCAGACCGTCTACGTCGTGGCACAGCTGGTGGACAAACAGAAGGAGCGCGAGCTAACGCTCGATGAGATTCGCCCTCTGTTGGAGCGCTTCGCTCTGGCCAAAAAATTCCCGCAGTGGGCGCAGCATGCAGAGAGCGAGAGCAGCAATTTCATCCTGAAGTCCAAAGAGAACATTCAGATCAACATCGAGCGCTATAAGCCGCTGCGCGACAAGTTCGTCATACCGCAGCCGACCGCGCCAATGCCCGCTCAGGCCCCGCCTGGCGGAGGCACCATGAGCCCCGCGCCATCGGGCGGCTCTGCCCCCAACGGCACTGCGCCCACGCCATCGGGCGGAGCATCCTCAGCTCCCTCCGGCGGCTCCGTTCCTCCGCCTTCAAGCGGAGATCCCACGCCCTCCGGCAGCTCGGCTCCCGCGCCATCAGGCGGAGCGGGCGCGCCGCCGTCCTCTGCCCCCGCTCCAGGCGGCAAGATGTAGCGGGAACGTCCAATGATAACTCTCATCGGTCTAGGGCCGGGCGATCCGGACGGGCTTTCGCGAGGCGCGGAGAGTGCGCTCCGCGAGGCTTCCGAGCGCTGTGAGGCTAAATCGGGCATCCTTCTCCTCCGCACCGCTCGGCACCCTGTCGTGGATACTCTGCGGAGTTGGGGACTGGAGTTCCAAACCTTCGATGAGGTCTATGAAGCCGGCACAAGTCTAGCCGAGGTGTATTCGGAGATTGCGAATCAGGTCATCGGCCGCGCGGGCGACGGGTTCCCCGTCGCCTATGCGGTGCCTGGTCATCCACTGATAGCGGAGGAGACCGTTCGTCTCATTCAGGTTCAGGCTGCGTCGAAGGGCATCCCCACACGGCTTGTCACCTCCGGAAGCTTCATCGAGGCTGTGCTGACTGCGGCAGGCGTAACGCTCGGCGTCGGGGACGGCCTCGCGGTTCGGGATGCGCTCACGTTGCATGAGCGAGACGGAGTGGATAGCGATGGCAGCATGATCGGCGGGCGTCCGGACGTCTCCCTGGGCCTGCTGATCTTTCATATTCATGACCGCGACTCGGCCTCTCAGGCCAAGTTAGCCCTCATGCGCGACTACCCGGACGATTGGGAGATAACGATCGTTCGCTCGGCAGGTGTGGTCGGGCAGGAGACGGTCGTTCGCGTTCCTCTGTTTCGCCTCGACCGTGAAGCCTCGGATCACCTTACCTCCGTCTATGTCCCTCCCCTTCCACCTGCTCTGCGCCGACCCGGCTTCGCGGAGCTGGTTGGACTCATGGCCCGGCTTCGCGCTCCCGATGGCTGCCCCTGGGATCGTGAACAGGACCACAAATCCCTGCGCCGTTTTTTCATTGAAGAGACCTACGAAGTCGTGGAGGCCATCGATGCCGACGACCCCGAGCTGCTCTGCGAGGAGCTCGGCGACGTCCTGCTGCAGGTCGTTTTTCATGCTCAGCTGGCGGCTGAGACCGGCTTGTTTTCTGTTGACGACGTGGCGGCACACATCGTGGAGAAGCTGGTGAGGCGGCACCCACATGTCTTTGGTACTGTGGAGGCTACGAATTCTGCCGAGGTGCTCCGGAACTGGGAGCGCATCAAAAAAGAGGAGAAGGCGGATTCAGTGACTCGCCGTCGCGACTCGATTTTGGACGGCGTCCCCGGCGGCATGCCCGCACTCATGCAGGCGATGGAGATCAGCAAGCGCGTCGTGAAGGTCGGCTTCGAGTGGGGCAATTTTCAGGATGTTCTTGCGAAGCTGGACGAGGAGACGGCGGAGTTGAAGGCGGAGATCGCAGCCGAAACAGCGAATCGAGACGCGATTTTTGCGGAGCTCGGCGATCTGCTGTTCACTCTGGTGCAGGTCGCCCGCTGGCAAAAGATGGATCCGGAGGAGGCTCTTCGCGGAATGCTCGCACGATTTTCCGCCCGCTTCCGTCACATCGAAAGACGAGCCGCCGAGCAGCAGCGGCACCTGCCCGAAATGACTCTCGCTGAAATGGACGCACTCTGGGATGAGGCCAAAGGAATTGGCCTTTAGCCTCGGACTTTACAAAGCAAAGCCAGTATAGTATACTTAATTGGTCAACTTTCAGGGTTTACAACTTTTTCGTTTTTCCGAGGCGAATTCCGATTATGGGGTTTTTTAATTCCAAGCTCAGATACGCGCTGTGCGCGGCCGTGGATTTGGCGATGCAGCCGCAGACGGAAGCCTGCCAGAGCAGGGAGATCGCCAGCCGGCAAAACATTCCTGGCCCATATCTGGATCAGATACTCGCTTCACTCAAGAGCGCGGGAATCGTGCGAAGTGTGCGTGGGGCGGGCGGTGGCTATAATCTGGCCCGGTCAGCCGAGCGGATCAGCGCAGGCGATGTAGTCCGTGCGCTGATGCGCGGGGATCGGCTGTTCTCGAGCCATAGCGAAGAGGAGATGCTGGAGGCAGACGCTCCGGGGGTCACCTGGATCGTGCGGAACTTTGAGGAGCAGGTCGAGGACGATCTCACCCTCCGGCTCAATGCCACTTCCCTCGCGGACCTTGCCCGCCGGAAAGCCGAATTGAACGACTCGCTGAGTCTCATGCACGACATCTGACCTACAGCCGCGAAAGCAGTGAAGCACAATCGCGGGTTGGGTCTAAGAGGAGCAATTCAGAATGCGCATCGCAGATAATGTGACGGAGTTGATCGGCAACACGCCGCTCGTTCGACTGAACCGAATAACCGCTGGCGTCAAAGCGATAGTCGTATGCAAACTCGAATACTTCAACCCGCTCTCCAGCGTGAAGGATCGAATCGCGGTTGCGATGATCGAGGCTGGCGAGCAGTCCGGTAAGCTCAAGCCCGGCATGATTGTCCTGGAGCCAACAAGCGGCAATACCGGGATTGGTCTGGCCTTCGCCTGCGCCGCAAAGGGCTACGC
>JANXLO010000433.1 GCA_025355115.1 Chthonomonadaceae bacterium | reverse complement strand
CATCGCGTCGTAAATGTCCGTCAGAAGGCGATCAAGGCCCTGCACCGGGTCCTGATGCACAGCCTGCGCGTCCTGTTGCACAAGTGAGGAGATGCGATACGGCGCAAGCCCGTTCGTGGAGGCGGAAATGCCCTTATCGGTGACGATTATGAGCGCTCCCCGTCCCAGATTCAGTGCCTTGTGCAAAGCTCGCGTGTAGCTGTCACGAGAGCCGAAGCTTTTGCCGCTCTCCGGCAGCTGGTTCACGACCGCCAGCTTTACAAGGCGATCCTTCGGGGCCTTGGACGCCATTTCACGCAGGGCATTCTCACTCACTTTCGCCCGGAGAGATTTTCCGACATATACGGTATCGTGCTTCAGGGCGAGCGCAAGAGGGTCGGTTTTGAATGCCGCGCTTGGGTCGGCCTTGCGCTGCGCCGACGCCGGGAGCAGCCCGACGCAGAGGAGCACCATTACTCCAACCCACAAGTTTCGCATAGATCCGTCTCCTTCTTATTGCTCGCGAATTCGGCGGCAGATTTCACGCAATGCGCCCTCAACGTCTCCAGTCGCAGTCTTGAAGGCGTCGGCGTCCACAGTCAGCGGCGCGCCCAGTACAACAAGCGGCGCACCGTAGCGCGGGCAGGCAATCGCCTGCTCGATGCTCAACCCGCCCACCGCCTGCACAGGGATGGATACGGCCCTGACGACTTCCGCCAGTCTATCGAGCGGACTCGGCATTCTGTTTCCTAGCCTCGCCTGAACTTCCGAGTCTCGGCGCTCGTCGAACCCAATATGATGGATCACAAAGTCGCAGCCCATGTCCTCGAGCAGTCGCGCGCCAGCCGCCATGTCCGGGCATCCCAGATTGTCGCCCATGACCTTCACGCCGCAGTCGCGTCCTGCCTGAACGACCTGCCGGATGGTCGCCGGATGCGCTCTCGCCATGACAACGACGTGCGTGGCACCCGCCTTCGCCATCATCTCCGCCTCCAGGTAGCCGCCGTCCATGGTCTTGAGGTCGGCGACGATAGGGGTTTCAGGAAAGGCGGCGCGTAATGCGCGGACGCCGTGCAGACCCTCGGCGAGTATCAGCGGAGTTCCGGCCTCCAGCCAATCCACGCCCGCCCGCATCGCCATGGCGGCCGTCTCCAGCGCCTCGTCGATCCCAGTCAAATCCAGCGAAATCTGCACAATCGGCTGCATGCGTGCCACTCCTCACTCTCAAAACATCTACGCAATACGATGAGCAATGTTTCGCTCACCAAGCTATGAACTCCTGCGCGATGCTGCACTTGAAGTCAGGCCAAGAAGTAGTCCGTCGATATCGAGATAGTCCACTGTCTTGATAGCCGAAAACGGCTCAGTCGATGGTGCCGTTTACGACGAACATTTCCAGCTGCCAACAACTCATCTATTGCGGCCCGAGGAAATTGCGATCTTCTCCACGTGAAAGGATGAGACTATCGCATCCATGTCTATATCCATCTGAGCGCGGCCCGCGTTTTTTGAGAAACCAATGACCTCATAGATGATCGAGTGATCGGCATAGACGGAAGTGTCACATAAATTGGCACCTTCGTGGATCCTCTCCCCGTCACTGCTTAACCCGTTGCGATAACCCGTGATGCTCAGTCGTGCCTCATTCGAAATCGTCCCGTCGCATCTGTTATTTGAAAGGCTGGCCGGTTATTGCTGCATGACTCTATTCTACCTGCATTGCGCAGCACTGTGCGTCTGGCCGGAATCTCATCACCTACAGTACAAGCTGACCTCAATCGGGCAAATGGACGACAATTCTCTTCTTCGCGCTTTGTCGGGTATACTATTTTCATCTGTCATTCGACTCGTTTGCAAGGAGATCTCTGCTCGTGTTGAAAACGCTTTTCCTCAGTCCCCCTTCGTTCGACGGCTTCGACGGCGGCGCAGGCTCGCGCTATCAGGCCAAGCGCGAAATCACATCCTACTGGTTCCCCACTTGGCTCGCGCAGCCTGCCGCTCTCGTTCCCGGCAGCCGCCTCATCGATGCTCCGCCCCATCATCAGACCCAGGAGGATGTGCTGAAGATCGCGAAGGAGTACGAACTGGTCATCATGCATACCAGTACGCCGTCGCTCGCAAACGACGTCGAGTGCGCCCGACAGATCAAAGTGCAGAACCCCAGCGTCAAGATCGGCTTCATCGGAGCGCACGTCGCCGTGCTGCCCGAGCAGACGTTGCGCGAGAACAAGCTGATCGACTTTGTCTGCCGCCATGAGTTCGACTACACTTGCAAAGAGCTGGCCGAGGACCGCCCCTGGAGCGAGATCAAGGGCCTCTCCTGGCGTGACGAGGAGGGCAGACTTCAGCGCACCGAGGACCGCGAGCTAGTCCCAAACTGGGACGCCATGCCGGGCGTCTTTAGGACGTACGCCGACAACCTCGATATCACCAAGTATTTCATCGGTTACCTGCTGCATCCTTATGTATCCTTCTACACCGGACGCGGCTGCCCTGCCAAATGCACCTTCTGCCTCTGGCCGCAGACCATCGGCGGACATGCCTACCGCACCAAAAGCCCCGAATGCGTCGGGCGCGAGATGGACGAGGCCAAGGCCATCTGGGGCGACAAAGTACGCGAGTATATGTTCGATGACGATACGTTCACCATCAACGAGAAGCGCGCCATCGAGATCAGCAAGCACATGAAGCGGCTCAATCTGACCTGGAGCTGCAACGCCCGCGCCCACGTCAAGTACGAGACGCTCAAAGAGCTGCGCGACAACGGCCTGCGCCTACTGCTCGTCGGCTTCGAATCCGGCAATCAGGAGATTTTGAACCGCATCAAAAAAGGCATCAAGCTCGAGATGGCACGCGAGTTCATGGCGAACTGCAAGAAGCTCGGCATCAAGGTGCACGGCACTTTCATCATCGGCCTGCCCGTCGAGAATCCGCGCACCGTACAGGAGACCATCGACTTCGCGAAGGAGCTGGACCCGCACACGATTCAGGTTTCCATTGCCGCGCCCTATCCCGGCACGGAGCTCTACGATCAGGCGCTCGCCAACGGCTGGTTCGCCCGCGAAAGCCTCATCTCCGGCTCCGGCATCCAGACCTCCACGCTTCAGTACGAGGAGATGTCCACTTCGCAGATCGAGGACGCCGTTGAGCGCATGTACCGCTCCTTCTACTTCCGGCCCCGCAAAATCGCCAGCATCGTCGGCGAGATGCTCCAGGATCGCCAGATGCTCGTGCGGCGACTGCGCGAAGGCGGAGAGTTCTTCGCTTACCTCAAAGAGCGCAAAGAGCAGTCCCGCCTGCGCGGCGTCGAGGCCGCATCATAACTTCCGCCACTTCCCAGCATCGCGCCACCGGTCACCGGGAAGGGAAGCGTTCGAAGGCAGAAGCGCCGTCAGGCTCCCTCCGTATCATGCCGGACATCTGCATTATGGGCTGACATACGCCATGTTGGGATTGACCGCGACCTTGCTCACCTTGTCCCCTTGAATGGTCACCATGAGCATGCTGACAGGCGCGGCCGCATCCCTGTACTGCCAGACAGGGTTGGGATTGGGGTCTTTGGGGTTGTCGCCGAGCGCAGGCTCTCCGAGCGAGGTGCGCACCTCCTGTCCCGTCATTCCGGGCTTCACATTCACGACAGTCGGCACCCCGTTATGACAGCCCGCCAAAATCGCCACCAGACCCAGAAATCCCCAATGCGCCCTGCTCTGTATGTTAGTTCTCCTCCGAGTGGTCTACCAATGTAGATTAAGTCTACACTGGTAGACAGCGTATTCAAGTCCGGATAAGTTTCGCGAGTTGGCCTGGCAGAACGGGAAGACGCCTTCAAAAGAAGAGCGGGCGGTGTCGCATCGACGCCTGGGAGACAAAACAAGAGCAACTCGCAGCTCACGCGAAGCTGACTTATTCAGATATGCTGCACGCTATGCTATACTATAGCAGTGCCACAAATTTTCGAGGTGTTCAGGAATTGACAGAGATTTCCTCCTCTCCGCAAGAGGTGTTTGATGTGACCATAGTCGGCGGCGGGCCCGTCGGACTGTTCGGCGCCTTCTATGCAGGCATTCGGCAGATGAAGACCAAGCTGATCGACAGCCTGCCGGAACTCGGCGGGCAGCTCAGCGCGCTCTATCCCGAGAAGTTCGTCTATGACATGCCCGGCTTCCCGAAAGTGCTTGCCCGTGATCTCGCCGCCGAGATGAGCGTTCAGGGCACCCGGTTCAGCCCGGCGGTCTGCCTTTCTGAGAAGGTGCTGACCCTCCGCTATGAGGAGGACGAGACCATCACCCTGACGACGGACAAAGGCGAGCATCGCACGAAGACCGTCATTCTTTCCATTGGGGCGG
Source organism: Chthonomonadaceae bacterium (assembly GCA_025355115.1). Taxonomy (GTDB): domain Bacteria; phylum Armatimonadota; class Chthonomonadetes; order Chthonomonadales; family Chthonomonadaceae; genus JANXLO01. Next base: position 554 of record JANXLO010000433.1, on the reverse strand, counting down.
GCGCCTTCGCTCCCAAGCGGCTCGGAACTCCCGGCGTGGAGGAGTTCGAGGGGCGGGGCATCCACTACTTCGTCCAGAACAAAGCTCAGTTCGCGGGCAAAAATCTGCTGGTCGTTGGCGGAGGCGATTCCGCGCTGGACTGGTGCATGAACCTGGAGCCTTTCGCGGGCAAAATCACATTGATCCACCGCCGGGACGTTTTCCGAGCGCACGAGGAGAGCATCGACTGGCTCGTCAATCGCTCGCCCGTCGAAGTCCGGCTCTGGAATGAACTGCACAGCGTCGGCGGGACTGAGCAGATCGAGTACGCGACGGTGCTCAACAACCAGACCAAGGAGACCGAGACCCTGAAGGTGGACGCGGTCCTGCTCAACATCGGCTTCTCCGCCGACATCGGAACCGTGAAGGAGTGGGGCTTGGACATGGAGCGCGGAAGCATCCGCGTCAACGAATTCATGGAGACCAATCTTCCCGGCGTCTATGCGGCGGGCGACATCGCGGTCTTTCCCGGCAAGCTCAAGCAGATCTCGCCGACGCCGGTCGCGATCAGCTTG
>JANXLO010000414.1 GCA_025355115.1 Chthonomonadaceae bacterium | reverse complement strand
GCCGCTTTTTTTCGTCTACAGGCTATCAGCGAACCCGTTATTTCAGTGCTGCTCGGATCGCTTCGACGATGTGCGGGGCGCTGATGCCCGCCGCGTCGAGCATATCGGACGGCTTTCCGGAGGTCGGCATCGCCTTGACAGCAAGTCGGGTCACGTTCGGATGAGCGCCCTCGGCCCCGCCGAATACTTCCAGCACCGCATCGCCCAGGCCGCCCTCAGGCCAGTGATCCTCGACGACGAACAGCTTGCCGCCGCACTCCGCCGCCGCCGTCTTCAGCCCGGCCGCATCGATGGGCTTCACGGAGTAGAGGTCGATCAGGCGCACATGAATTCCCTCGGCCGCCAGAGTGTCGCAGGCTTTGATGGATTCGTGCAGAGTGATGCCCGCCGCGATGATCGCCGCTCTGTCGTTGTCCGACTTGCGGACGACTTTGCTGCCGCCGATGGGGAAGCTCTCGTCCGGCCCGTAGAGGACAGGCGTCTTCTCGCGGGTGGTGCGCATGTAGTTGATGCCCTTGCGGGTCGCCATCTGCGCGATGAGATGACCGGTCGTGGTAGCACAGGAGGGGTAGAGCACCGCACTGCCGTGCACGGCGCGGATCATGGAAAGGTCCTCGAGCGCCATCTGCGAAGCGCCGTCCTCACCGATGGAGACGCCCGCGTGGGAACCCGCCAGGTTGATGTTCGCCTGCGAGATAGCCGCCATTCGGATCTGGTCGAAGGCGCGGGCGAAGAAGGCCGCGAAGGTGGAGCAGAACGGGATTTTGTCGAGGGCCTGAAGGCCGACCGCCGCGCTGACCAGCTGCTGCTCGGCGATGAACACCTCGATGAAGCGCTCCGGGAAGACTTTCTTGAACTTGTCGGCGAATGTCGAGTTGCTCACCTCTCCGTCGAGCACGATGACATTGGGGCGGGCTTTGCCGAGCGCGACGAGGGCGTCGCCGTAAGCTTCACGGGTCGCCACTTTCGTCCCGAGTTCGTAGGTGGGAGGCGTGAAGGTTCCGACTTCTCCCAGGCTCGCAGGCGTTCCGGACAGGGGCGGCTGCGGGACGATTCGCATGTCGCATTTCGGGTTGCCCAGCTCGGCGAGCGCCTTCTCCGCGTCGGCGGGAGGAAGCGCTTTGCCGTGCCAGCCCTCGTGATCGGCGAGGAACGAGACGCCCGCGCCCTTCTTGGTCTTCGCGACGATGCAGACCGGCTTGTCGGAGGCGACAGCCTCGGCATAGGCGGCGTTGACGGCGTCGGTGTCCAGCCCGTCGATCTCGATGGCGTGCCAGCCGAACGCTCGCGCTCGCGCCGCATAGACTTCGCTCTGCCACTCCAGCATGGTCGGGCCGCGCTGTCCCAGGCGGTTCATGTCGATGATGGCGATCAGGTTGTTCAGGTTATAGTGGCCGCCGAGCTCGAAGGCCTCGTAGACGCTGCCCTCGGCCATCTCGCTGTCGCCGAGCAGCACCCAGACTTTGATGGGGAGCTTATCGAAGTACTTGCCGCTGTAGGCCATGCCGACGCCGGTGGGCAGACCCTGCCCGAGCGAGCCGGTGGCGACATCGACCCAGGGCAGGATCGGGGTGGGATGGCCCTCGATGCGGCTGCCGTACTCGCGGAGCGTGAGCATCTCCGCATCCGTGATCGCTCCGGCCGCCTTGTACATCGCGTAGAGCAGCGGGCAGGCATGGCCTTTCGAGAAGATCAGGCGGTCGTTGCGCAGGTTGTGCGGGTCGTTGAAATCGTAGTGCAGGTACTCCGCAAGAAGCACCGCCATGAGATCGGCGGCGGACATGCTGGAGGTGGGGTGACCGGAGCCAGCCTTCGTCGTTGAACGGATGCTGTCGGCACGGAGCTGCGTGGCAAGGTCCTTCCAGACCTGGGGCGAATGTACCATAGTGCGAAATCTCCTCAATCTTACATTCCGGAACTGTCAGTGAGTTCTCAGCGCGTGATGTCCACAGGGAAAAAAGGTGTCATCTCCGGCTTTTCTGCGGCGCTTATTCGCCGCCTGCCGGACATTGGTCCATTGTAACAGAAAGCAGGTTTTTATACAACCTGCTTTTTCTGAAGCCGAAGGCGGGAACCGAGGCCGGGGTGCGGCAAGAAGCGTCAGAACAGGGGACGCTCCCACTGGCGCGACTGAACGGACTTGTCGACGGCTTCGAGCACCGCCTGATTCTTGAGGCCGTCCTCGAAGTCGGGCGAGAACTGCTCGCCCTTGCCGATGGCCTGGAACAGGTCGCTCATCATGTTGATGAAGGTGTGCTCGTAGCCGATGATGTGTGCGACGGGCCAGTAGCCCTCCATGTAGGGCATGAAGTTTTCGGTGGCCTGGATGGTGTGGAAGCCCTGTAGCCCCTGGGGATCGTCGGTCAGGTAGATCTCGATTTCGTTCATGCGCTCGAGGTTGAAGGCGATGCTGCCCTTCTCGCCGTTTATCTCCCAACGGTTGTAGTTCTTGCGGCCGGGCGCGAGGCGGGTGGCCTCGAACGTCGCCGTCGCGCCGTTGTTGAATCGGGCGAGGAACGAGGTGACGTCGTCCACGGTGACGTCCCCCATCTCCCCGGAGGACTTGAAGCCGCTGAGGCCGCCGTCGGTGTCGGCGAGCAGGGGGCGCTTTTTGATGACCGTTTCGGCGAGGCCGATGACTTCGGTAAACTCTGCTCCCATGACGAATCGGGCGGTGTCGATCAGATGCGCGTTGAGGTCTCCGTGCGAGCCGCTGCCCGCGATCGTCTTGTCGAGACGCCATACGAGCGGGACGGAGGGGTCGAGTATCCAGTCCTGCAGGTAGGTGCCACGAAAGTGGCGGATGGCGCCGAGTTTGCCGTCTCTGACCATCTGCGCGGCGAGGGCGATGGCGGGGGCTTTGCGATAGTTGTGGCAGATGCCGTTGACGAGGCCGGTCTGCTTGGCGACGTCGTAGGAGGCTTTCGCGTCCGCGACGGAGATGGCGAGGGGCTTCTCGCAGAGGACGTGCTTTCCGGCTTTGAGGGCGGCCTGCGAGATGAGGGCGTGCGAGTCGTTGGGCGTGCCGATATCGACGAGGTCTATGTCATTGCGCTGAATGACCTCTTCCCAGCTGGTGGCGTGCTCTTGCCAACCCAGATTCTCCGCCGCCGCCTTAACTTTATGCTCGCTGCGCCCCACCAGGACTTTCATCACGGGCTCGACGGGGAGGTCGAAGAAGTGGCCCACCTGCCGATAGGCGTTGCTGTGCGCCTTGCCCATAAACTGAAAGCCGATGAGAGCGACATTGATCTGCTTTTTTGCCATTTGTGAAGAGGTTCCTCCGTTGAAGATTGTCCGTGCTTCCGTCATCTCTGCACAGAGTACGGGACGGCGAAACTGCCGCGATACTGTTCGCCATCGAAGCGGAAATTCCTTCCCTAACGCAAAAAACAGGGACGTGCGCGCGAACAGTCTTCAGCAAGGGGAAATTTGAGGCGGAGGGGAACGTGTTGCTATGGAAACACAGCCAAAAAGATGGCCCCCGCTCCGGTGAACCGGAACGAGAGCCATCTCTACTCGCTTACCGACGCTTATCGGCGAACCGAAACGGAGGCGTCAGAGAAGCGGGTAAGCGAGCCGCATATAGCGTTATAATCCAACTCACCCACCTCCTTTCTGGAAGCGCAGCTTATGCACCGCTGGCCCGCTGCAGTCGGGGACGATGTCTGTGCGCGTAGTCAAATGTCATATCGCCACCGCCGCCCTGAATGCTAAATAGCCACCCTTACATTTTTTCGTGAACGCCACTTACACCCCCAATCCTTCCCTTAGACCGGGTGCAGCCAGCGGATCGGGCGTTTGAGAGGGAGGTCGTGACGACGTTTCAATCCTCACCCGGCCCGAAGACCGGGTGCAACGCCTTAGCGGCCCGCTGCCATATCGCGCTGCCGTGGATATTTCAATCCTCACCCGGCCCGAAGACCGGGTGCAACGACGCCTACTTCGCCGCAGCCAAGCCCCTTGGCAATCTGTTTCAATCCTCACCCGGCCCGAAGACCGGGTGCAACCAGGTTGATGCGAATTCAACGCAGATTGCGGAGACGTTTCAATCCTCACCCGGCCCGAA
>JANXLO010000354.1 GCA_025355115.1 Chthonomonadaceae bacterium | reverse complement strand
CCGAGACCGAAGCCGACTAGAATGGGCAGGGTAATGGCGAGAATGCCAGGCCCCAATAGCTCCTTCTGCGCCGCCGCGGTGACGATTGCAACGCAGCGAGCGTAGTCCGGCTTGCTGGTTCCGAGCATGATGCCGGGATCGTTTCTGAATTGGCTACGCACCTCCTCAATGAGCTGCGAGGCCGCGCGGCTAACGGCATTGATGGCGAACGCAGAGAAGAGGAACGGAGCCGCCGCGCCAATCAGCAACCCGACGAACACCTCCGGGACATCGAGAGGAATTCCGAAGATGCGGCCCTGCTGAAGCTCGTGCGCCCACTGCGCCGTATCAACAGGGGGCAGCAGATGCGCATCTGTCATGAAAGAGCGGAACAGAGCGACCGCGGCGATGACCGCCGTCGCGATGGCGAAGCCTTTCGTCAGCGCTTTTGTCGTGTTGCCGACAGCGTCGAGCCGACCGACGATGCGGTCGCCGGAAATGCCGCCTGCTGTCATCTCCCTGCCCTCGGCTTTGTCCTCCTCCAGCACTCCCGACATCTCGAAGATGCCGTTTGCATTGTCGGTAATGGGGCCGAATGTGTCCATGGCGAGAATGAAGCCTGTTGTGGTGAGCAGACCAAGGCCAGAGAGAGCGGTGCCGTATGCCGCGAGCAGAATGTTGCCGTTAAAGATCCAGAGCGAGCTCATAAGTGTGACGCAGATCGCGAGGACGCTCCAAACGGAACTCTCGAGCCCGAAGGAGAAGCCGGAGATGATCATCGTTGCGGGGCCGGTCCGGGAGTGGTAGGCGATCTCGGTGACGGGCTTCTTTTCCGTGGAGGTGAAGTACTCCGTCAGCCAGCTGATGACAACCGCCAAGACGATGCCCGAGAAGGTGCAGAGGAAGAACGGCTTCCAATCGTATACGATGTTCCCGGTCGCGGACGGTATCTCCACGCCGCCCCGGAAATAAAAGAACGAACCGATGCCGAAGAACAGCGTCGCCAGGAAAGCAGACACCCGAAAGCCCGTGTTGATGGGCTGCATGGCGTCCATGTCCTCGCGGTCTTCGCCCTTCACCGCGAGCACGCCGATAATTGAAGCTACGACGCCTACCGCTCGGACGATCAGTGGGTACATGATCAGATGCAGCGAAGTGTTCACTAAATTGGCGGGCGTCTCCCCCTTCACGTAGGGGATGATCGCAGCACCGAGAATGATGGCTGCAACCAGAGTAACCTCGTAGCTCTCGAAAACGTCCGCCGCCATTCCTGCGCAGTCGCCCACATTGTCGCCTACGTTATCGGCGATGGTCGCGGGGTTGCGAGGGTCGTCCTCCGGAATGCCCGACTCGACTTTGCCGACCAGATCGGCGCCCACGTCAGCCGCTTTGGTGAAAATTCCGCCGCCCACGCGCATGAAGAGCGCGGCGAGCGAGCCGCCGAATCCGAACCCCACGAGAATGAGCATCGCCCTCTCGCGGTAGATCAGGAAGACAGCACAGGCTCCAAGCAGACCGAGACCTACCGTCATCATCCCGGAGACCGCCCCGGCTTTGAATGCAGTCTCAAGAGCGCCTTTGAACGTGGTGCGGGCCTTCTCCGCCGTGCGTTGGTTGGCGATCGTCGCCATTCCCATGCCGATATAGCCCGCCATATAGGACGCGCAGACCCCGAGGACGAAAAAGATCGCTACTCCCAGGGCTTCGCTGACCCCATACCCAAGCGCAGATTGGCTTCTGTAGAGGAAAAACAGGCCGACGGCGATGACGAGAACGAGCACTCTCATCGTCTTCACCTGCTGGCGCAGATAGGCGAGTGCACCGTCGCGAATCGCCTGGCCGACCTCCTGCATTTTGGGGGTGCCAGGGCTCTGGCTTGCCACCGACCGAAACCAGTATACTCCAACGAGCAGAGAGAGAATGCCCGAGGCGAGGACGACTAGAATAAGATTCATTTCACTCTGGCCGAACGGCGGCAGCATCGTTGCTTCGCCTGCCAGGGCCGGTCTCGCCAGCAACAGCAGCATTCCCGCTAGTGTGCCGGGGAGCAGTCTGAGTGCTCCCCGTCTGTCTCCTTTGTGAGCCGACTTCACCAATCTTTCGAGTGTTGCCTTCATAACGATCCGGGCCCTCCTGACAACGACAGAATTTTCTTATTCAGACTCCACGTGCGTCTAACTATGCACAGGCTGTCAGAATTATAGGGCATCGCATCTTATGTGTCAAGGGGTTAGGCTCAATTCAGGAGACCAATTGCTCTGAATGCCGCTTTTACACGATCCAAAGCCCAACAGATAGGCCTGAAGAGGAGTCCTCCACCCGAGGATCAGGGAGTGAAATCGCGATCCGACTGGCATTCACTCGTGGCGAAGGGCGTCGATCGGGTTAAGGCGCGCTGCTCGTACGGCAGGAGTGACGCCGAAGATCATGCCGACAACTGTGCAGACGGCCAAAGCCATGACAATCAGGCCCGGCGTCAGGATGGGAGTGAGGAGGGACACTCGAGCGATGATCGCGCAGATTAGAGCGGAGATGAGAAGGCCAATTCCGCCGCCGAGCAGAGAGAGAGTCACCGATTCGATGAGAAACTGAAGGAAAATGTCGCTTTGTCTCGCGCCCACCGTTTTGCGAATGCCGATCTCGCGAGTGCGCTCCGTCACCGTCACCAGCATGATGTTCATGATCCCAATGCCAGCTACGAACAGCGAGATCGCGGCGAGCAGGACGAGAAGCTCCTGCGCGAGCGCAAGAATACGCACGACTAGCGCCAGTCCCCGCTCCTGCGTGAGCACACCGAAATCCTCTTTGCCATGGTGCTGAGCGAGCAGAGTGGCGTTCATCTGGGCGATCATTTTTTCCGCGGGGTGCATATAGTCGGTCTGGAGGGCAATGCGGTTGACCTGCGAGCCAGGGATCTCTCTTCTCGCGGTGGCGATGGGAAGGTAGACCAGGGTATTCAAGCCCAGCATAGTCGCACCAAGGGAGCCATCACCGTTGGGCTTGTTGAGGGTGCCGACCACTTTCCAGTCGTGGTTCTGGATGCGCACTGTCTTGCCGACAGCGGCGCCGTCCCCAAACAGCTCTTTGCGAGGCTTCGAGGCGAGTATGCAGACGAACTCCTCTCCGTCCTCGAAATATCGGCCCTCCGCCAGCGGGGTTGGGTTCATCACGACACCGGCCTTATTGGTGCCTACGACAAAGGGATAAGTAATCTTAGCGGCTGGCCCGGTGCCGTAGTCCACCTCTCCGGCGACGATGGAAACGGGAGAGATTTTGGCGATTCCGGGCACCTGTGACAGCTTCACAACGTCAGTCTCTGTCAGTGAGGAGATGCCGATGAGTGACGCGGGATTGGGCTGCCCATTCTCATCCAACTTGCTTGGTACGATCATGACGAGATTGGCCCCCAAGCTCTGCACTTGCTTGCCGATCTCCGCACGGACTCCCTGCAGGATCGCGACGATCGTCACGATCGCCATCACGCCTACGATGATCCCCGACATCGTTAGAGCCGAACGGAGGGGATTGAGACGAAGGGCTCGAAGAGCGCTCTGTATGTTTTCAAGCACTGAGGTTACTGCCCCGGCAGGGCGAGATTGGAG
>JANXLO010000340.1 GCA_025355115.1 Chthonomonadaceae bacterium | reverse complement strand
TGGCAGCGGATGCTTGCGGCGGGCCGGAAGCACTGGCGGTGCGCTACTATGAGACGGTCGCAGAGATGGTGACGGCGCTGAAGCCGGAGATCGTCGCTCACCTCGATCTCATCAAGCGCAATGCAACGCTCGCTGGCTTCGCCGATCTGTCGCTCGACTCCCCCCGCATACGCCGAGCCGCGCTAATCGCTCTCGAAGCCGTCGAGGCAAGCGGCGGCATCCTCGACCTGAACACAGCAGGTTGGCGCAAAGGCCTCGGTGAGCCATATCCCGCACCTTGGCTGGCGTCGAAGGCTAAGAGAATGGGCATCCCCTTCTGCTTCGGCGACGACAGCCACTCCCCGACCCAGGTGGGATCCGGATTGACTGCAGCCCGCCTCTATCTCCTAAACAACGGCCTCTCCGCTATCACCTTCCTCACACGCACACCCGGTTCTGTAGTTGGCACTGAGATGATGAGACAGACGGTCGCCCTATAGCTAGCGGCCTATTCTCGCAAGTGTCATTACTTTTAGGGAGAATGGCTTTCGGCCAAGCGAGCGTTTTTGCCGAGGATTGCCCGATTCAATGTTGAATCCGTCGTGAACGGTCATTTTTGCCAATAAAATGTCTGCTTCGACTTCGTTTTGTTCTCAGCAACAGCCCGAGCGTCGCCATAGAGACGGGCAGCAAAACGACCCCGCCTGATGGCGTCTCTGCCCCAAGACTCCCTGTTGGCGCCGGGCTGTTGGAGCGAAACTCCGTAGTTCCGCTCTCGCTGTCCAGAGCGGTCTGCCCATTCCCGTTGAGAAGCAGAGTAAGTGTGCCCTTCGGATTGAACTGTGGCAGAATGGACCGCCTGATCTCACCGGCATTTTCGAGGCGCATTCGATTGCCCGCATCTGGATCGTCGTCCGTCCAAGCAGAGGCGGGCAGAAGGACATTGTCGAAGTGAAACATCGGTGGATGTGAACCGCTCGTCCGGAACGATCCGAGAGAAGCTTGAAACTGAGGGAAGTCAAGCTGGCGCGTGACGGGAGTCATATGAAGAATCTCGTCGTCGATGCGCGAAAATGTCTGCTCCTGGCCAGACGCGGCTCGCGTCCCGCCTAAAAGGAGCAGCAGAATAAAACTTACTTGGGCAGCGTTTTTCACCGGCGTCGCATGACGAAAGGTTGATGTTCTCATGCCACTATTATACGACACTTCGCAGAGAAGTCCGTCGGGGGCCGAGTAAAACTCAAGGAGCAGGCGGAATGGAGAGTTGGTTCGCACAAGAGGAGTGGCGAGTTCGAATGGCATGGGGCAGGGCTGGGGCGCAACGGGCTGGCCGGAAGGGCGATATTCTGGTCGTGGTGGATGTGCTCTGCTTCTCGACGTCTGCAGTGACAGCGGTTCAGCATGGGGGCGTGGTTCTGCCCTGCTGCAATTCAGAGGAGGCGGAAATCGCATCTGCTCTGTCTGGAGGAGTGGTCGCGGTGAGGCGGGAGGAGGCGCCTGAGAAAGGCCGCTTTTCACTCTCGCCTCTAACTTATCTCGGGCTTGAGCCTGGAACGCGAATATGCCTGCCCTCTCCGAACGGCGCCGCCTGCTGCGGCTTCGCGGATCCGAACACGCCGCTCCTCATCGGGTCGTTGGTGAATGCGGAGGCGACGGCCGATGCGATCTCTTGCCTGCTTGAGGGATCGGATCGAAACGTCACCATACTCGCCTGCGGCGAGCGATGGGAACACGCGAGCGCTGACGGTGATATTCGCTTCGCGATAGAGGACTATCTCGGCGCAGGTGCCATAATTGCCGCACTGGACAGTCCAAAATCACCCGAAGTGCTAGTCTGCGAGGCTGCGTTTACGGGATCTCAGCCGTGCCTTTCAGATATCCTCTGGAACTGCGGCAGCGGCATAGAGCTTCGTGAACGTGGCTACGAAGCGGATGTCCACCACGCCGCCCAACTGGATTTGTACACTGCTGTTCCGCACAGGGTCGGCAATGCCCTTAAGCTCTGGACACATCCGGAGTCGATAGTATGACTATTTTCTACCGATTGACGCCGTCGTTTGATGCTTCTCCCCGGCGGGTGGCTCCAGCAGGAGTTCCACTGGCTCGCGCTGAACTGAACATCGTGTAAACGAAAGGAAATCCTTCAAGTTCTATGCTCAAACGTATTTTTGTCATCTCTATAATGTTTCTTCAGTGCGCCCTCATCCTTCCGGTTAGGGCGCAGCTGACGCTGCC
>JANXLO010000278.1 GCA_025355115.1 Chthonomonadaceae bacterium | reverse complement strand
AAGGCTTCCGTGAGCGTCGGCGCGAGTCGGTCTCCGCGCAGATCGGGGCCAATGGCGACCACCTTACCGGTGTCTCCATCGACGAGAATCGGGGTGGGAGTGTGGAGCACGAAGTATAGTTGCGCGATATCGGACTGCATCCACTTGCCGTCGTATATCTCCGGCCAGGGCATTCCATGCGCTCGCGTGTAGTCAGCTAGCTGCGTGGCTGCGTTCTCATGATCCAGGCTGACGCCCACCATTTCAAGACCCTGCGGATGGAACGTCTCGTAGGCGTGGACGACGGTCGGCACTTCTCGAGCGCAGACGCCGCACCACGTCGCCCAGAAATAGAGCAAAACCAATTTCCCGCGGTAATCAGCCGGAAATCGTATCACATTGCCATTTGTGGACTTTCGAACGAACGAGGGAACGACTTTGCCGACACGCAGATCGGGAGGAGGCAGTATCTCAGGAACCGACTTTGTTGACTTGACCACGTCGAACGCTTCGGCGGAGTCGGTCAGACCACGAATTTCATAGGTGGTCCCCGCAATGTTGAAGGGCTGGCCAACGTCGTAGATCTCACCTCGCGGATCGAACACGCCGTTTCCATTGACATCGATGAGCAGGAAAATGCCGGTCGCGCCCCCGTTGGTCAGGCCGCGAAAGTCGCCGCCTACAATCGCATCCAGCAGCAGCGCATGATATGATTTCGCGCCGAGCTTGAGGTCACCCTCACGAGCATAGTCTGGCGAGTAGAGGATTGCGCCTTTGAACCCAGCTCGTGCGGGATCGGTTGGATCGTATCGCTGCAGAGTCAGGCCGAACATGAGCTGCACTCTGCCATAACGCACGGGAACCGAGAGATTTCCTGAGGATTGCAAATACGTACTGCCGTCGCCTGCACGATAGGGCTTGGTCTCCCATTTCGGAAGCGGATCATCCGTCAAATCCCCATTGCCATTTGCGTCCATGAACAGACGTGCAGGCTTGCCGGCTGGCGCATCGAGCATGACGGTGACGGTTGTGATGTTTTCTATAGGGCCAATCGTCAACTGTCCATAGAGCGGAGCGGACACATCAGCAGGTACTCGTCTCACGCCCGACGGCTTCGCCTCTGAAAGCTCGATTCGGTGCGGCTGAACAGGAGGCATCCGAGCGCTCGCGCCAGCCTCCACCCATTTCAAGTGAACTGTCTCAGCTTGGGCAGGCGGAAGGCTTATGCAAATCAAGGCTGCCCACAGTGCTGCCGTTCCCACATGCCGACCAGTTACGTTAAATCTCTGGTTCACTCTGTTTGCCTCTATTCCACTGTAGAAAAATCCAGGAAGCCCTGCGGACTGACCGCAGATTCCTCCTCCTCGTCCGCCGTGTAGTTGAACTGTTTGCTGAGACGCAAGCGCTGAGACTGATAGTGCGAGCCGGTCCCGGACCCGTACAGCATGTCCGGCTGCTCCGTGCTCCGCAGTACATTCACTCGAAACAGCGGCTGCCCATCCTCTATCAGGAACGGAACGTCTCGACTTCGAACCTCCAGAACAACAGAGGCCGCGCTGCGCTTGGGATCGGAGCCGTCCGCGTAGCCGAAGCCCGAGTCGAAGAAGCCGGCATAGTGTGTTCGTACTTCTCCGCTGCTGGCGTCGAAGGCCACCATCTCGGCGCAATACATTGGCGGCAGGCGAACAAGCTCACGCGAGGCGAAGATATAGAACTCATCCGGCTCCAGCACAACCGGACGATTGTCCCCATAGATGCGGTTCCAAAAATGCCGCACGGGCGCGATACCCACCCCTCGGAGATCGATGGGCGCGGTGTTCCGCCGGGCCTGATACCCAACTGTGTCGCCTTTCACCGGGAGATTTACAGAAAGCACCATACCAGAATTTATCTGAATCTCGTCCGAACGGAGCGTTCGGAGATCCCTATCGAGCAGTATATCGTCGCCGTCGAGAAGCTCCGCTATCTCCTGCTTCGATAGCCGCGGATCACCTCTCTGGAAACGAATCTGCGCGAGCGAATCGCCAGCCCTGACTCGAATGGCAAAGGAGCGCGGCACCACCTCAAGGAACAGCTTGCCGACATGTCCTGGCTTGACCTCATCAAAGGAGGTGCCGTACTCTGTGACAAGCCTGGTGAAGACGTCGAGACGACCTGTCGTGCTTTTAGGATTCGAGCGGGCATAGACACCGTGCGGCAGATTTAGGCTCTCGTTGAGAGGGAAGATATAGGCCTGATTGCGCTCGATCACGATGCCCTCATCCGGCAGCTCGAAATCGTACCAACTGTACGTCTCTAGCTTTCGGTAGATACCCTCGCGCCCTGGCAGAAAACTGCACTGCACGCGGCAGCCCGTTTTCCCAAGGCGCAGATCGAGGCTATTAGGCTGTATCTGTCCCGAATGAACAGCGACATCCCCCTGAATGATGCCGCACTCGACAGCGGCGCGTATCCACTGTGAAGGGAAAACTCCTGGTTGTTTGACTGAATCTGGCAAACGTGCTCCCTTTCTAAATCTAGATGACCGGCAAAACTGCGATGCAATGATCAGCGGTCGTAAGCCATCGAAGTCTACTTGAAGTTGGGATCAGTTACACGTTGTTCCGCGACTGCGGCTTTAGTGCGGGAGCCAGCCTTCAGTTCCTCGATCAGACGATCGTATTCGGCGCGATCAACGGGAACGGATACTGTCTTGCCCGTCTTGCCGGAGAGTATGAGGCCGTTTATAAGCTCGACCGCGTTCAGGCCGTCGTCTCCGGGGGAGATCAATGAATCTCCGTATAGGATGGAACGAGCGAAGTTCTGGGTGATTGCACCGTGTCCCTTGATTGGCAGGTCGGCAGGGAGATCAACTGGGGTTTCGTTCGATTTTGGGGAGCCCCACATCGAATCATTCGTCTCTGTAAATTCGCGTATGGGAGTGTCTAGATTGTAGACGCGCAGCTTACCGTTGTCCAGTACCAGTTTGCCCTTGTCGCCGCAGACTTCCAATAGGTTATGGTTGGGCATCTCCATAGTGCTTGCGTACAGGTAGCCGTGCGCTCCGTTGGCGTATTCAAGGGATGCGAACGCCTCATCTTCGACTTCGATGTCATGCAAGCGTGTGCGCGTCTGCCCAGTAATCGTCTTCGGCAATCCTCCTAGCCAGGAGAAGAGATCCAGATAGTGAGGCGCCTGATTGATGAGCACACCGCCGCCTTCGCCAGCCCATGTTGCCCGCCATCCGCCTGAGTTGTAGTAGGCCTGACTTCGATACCAGCCCATGACGAGACTGGTGCGATAAATCTCCCCGAGAACACCCGACTCGACTACCTTGCGAGCTGCGATGTTCTGCGGCTCCGAGCGCATCTGATACATGACTCCGAATTTGCAGCCGGATGCCTTGGCTCCGGCGATCATCGCGTCGGCGGAGGAGACGGTCACTGCCAATGGCTTCTCAGACAGAACATGAATTTGGCGTTTGAAAGCCTCGAGAGCGATGGTCGGATGAAAATAGTGCGGGGTCGCTATCACAACTGCATCCACTAACCCGCTGTCGAGCAGTTCGTTATGTGTAGCGAAGGCAGGAACCCCGTATTTTGCCGTGATCTCCTCCCGCGCCTTGGGATTCACATCGCAGACTGCTGTCAGCGCCGTCTCCGGGATTTTCGGGATCATTTCGCAATGCCCTGATCCCATTCCGCCCGTCCCAATCACTCCAAATCGAACCTTATCCGTCGCCATTGTCCGTCTCCCCCCTCTGCTTCGAGTTCACTCTACCCCTGTCGGGATAAGTTCGCCGCAGGCCTTCCCCTTCCCTGCCTCCGCGTGAAACCGGAAGGAAAAGGTAGCGTCGAAAGGGAAAGAGATTATGAGATCATAACAGTTGACTCGAGCCGGAAACAGAGGATTTATGCAGACCAAACTACCTACAATTGTTGCAGCGGGAGTCATGGCTCTCACTGCTTTTACCGGATGCCACCGTGGCACAGTTCCTGCCACTACAGATACGCCGACTGCGCTCACTCCCATCAAAAAAACACGGGCAGTCGCTCCTTCGGTCAGCGTCGAGGAGCTTCAGAAAGCCAAAGTGAACGAGGCAGGGGTGATTCCTATCCTGGAGTATCACGATGTGCTGCCCAAAGAGCGCAGCATGGTGCGGAGCGTGGATAATTTTAAGCACGATTTGCAGCGGCTCTATGAAGAGGGCTATCGCCCCGTGCTGCTCAGGGATCTGCTCGACAATAAGATCGACCTTCCGATTGGAATGGCCCCGGTAGTCTTCACTTTCGATGACGCGCGAGCCAGCCAGTTCCGGTATCTTTCCGACGGCTCCATCGACCCAACGTGCGCGATCGGGATGTGGCAGGAGTTCGCCAAAACTCATCCTGACTTTCCCGTTAAAGCGACATTCTATGTTCTGCCGGACAGCGGCTTTGGCCCCGCTGAGTTTGCAGGCAAAAAGCTAAAAGCCTTGCTTGCGATGGGCTGCGAAATTGGCAATCACACGGTCAAACACCTCGCGCTCTCCCGACTATCGGATGACGTCGTTCAGGAAGAGCTGGCAATGTGTGTAGCAAAGATCGAGAAGCTGGCGCCGGGAACCAAGGTGGACACTGTCGCGCTGCCTATGGGCATCTCGCCGAAGAACAAGAAGCTGCTTGCATCGGGAAGCTGGCACGGAATGACGTACTCCAATCGCGCAGTTCTTCTCGTGGGTGCGAATCCCGCGCCGGCTCCCATTTCAAAGCGGTTCAATCCCATGCGATTGCCGCGTATCCAGGGGGGGGAGATGGACAGTGGGAGCACGTTCTGGCTCGATCGAATCAAGAACGGTGACCAAGGGCGCTACATCAGCGACGGTGACCCGAACACAGTGACCATCCCTTCCTCACTCGAATCAAAGACCGACAAGTCACACTTGAATGGCGCGACACTTCGAGTCTACTGAGGAGCGCTAGACTCAAGCCTTGCTTTCGCGAGCTGGTACTGCGCGCGGACAGAGTTGGGCGCTGTTCCGCCTTGTGATGTTCGTGCTGCGACGCAGGATTGAACCGTGAGGACTGCCAATGCCGCCTTCGTGTCTCGTTCTAGCAGCGGGGAGAAGGTGGCTAGCGTCGATTCGTCCAGATCTTCCAGACCGATCCGTCGCTCGGTGCAGTGCTGAACGACTTTGCCTACCACGGTATGAGCATCCCGGAACGGCAAGCCCTGCTGAACCAGATAGTCAGCAAGATCGGTCGCGGTGGAGAAGTCGCCGCGTGTCGCCGCCAGCATCCTATCGGCTCGAAATTTGGCAGTGGCGACAGTTTTGCGCATGGCGGGAATCACGAGGAGAAGCGTGTCAACTGAATCGAAGAGCGGCTCCTTGTCCTCCTGCATATCCTTGTTGTAGGCGAGCGGCAGTCCCTTCATCAGCGTGAGAAGGCTCATTAGATCGCCGAATACCCGTCCGGTCTTGCCTCGCGCAAGCTCCGCCACGTCGGGATTCTTTTTTTGCGGCATGATGCTGCTGCCGGTTGTTACCGAGTCGTGGAGCGTGATCCAACCGAACTCCGGGGTGTTCCAGAGGATGATCTCCTCCGCAAGTCGGGAGAGGTGCACCATGGTTATCGCGGCGAAGGAGATGAAATCAATCGCGAAATCTCGGTCAGAGACTGCATCGAGGCTGTTGGGAATCACCGCATCGAAGCCAAGAGCTATGCAGACCTGTTCACGATCAATGGGAAAGCCAGTTCCTGCAAGCGCACCTGCACCTAGAGGCAGCCTGTTTAGTCGTCTGCGCGTATCGTTCAGCCGCTCACGATCCCGATCCAACATCCAGAAATAGGCGAGGAGATGATGCGAGAGCACAACCGGTTGAGCGTGCTGGAGATGCGTAAAGCCGGGAAGCACCGTCTCGAACTCGGTTTCCGCATGAACAAGAAGTGCCTCCTGCATCAGCGCCAACTCGCGATCTACTACTTCGCAGACGCCGCGGAGGTAGAGCCGGATATCGGTGGCGATCTGATCGTTGCGGCTGCGGGCTGTGTGAAGCTTCCCTGCGACCGCGCCAAGCCGGTCTCGCAGGAGCACCTCGACAGCAGTATGAACGTCCTCGGCGTCCTCTGGGAGTGTGACCGTTCCCTCGGAAAGGTCCGCCTCAAGTTTCGCTAATCCTGCTACGAGCGTCTGCGACTCGCCGACTTCGATGATTCCCGTGGAGCCTAACATAGTGGCGTGAGCGATGCTGCCGCGGATGTCCTCTCTCCAGAGACGGGAATCGAAGACCAATGAATTGTTCAGGCGCTCTATAAGGACGTCCGTTGGCTCGTCAAAGTGTCCGCCCCAGAGTTTACGCATCGGACGACTTCTCCGTCGCGCCTCTGATCGACATCGGCTCGTCGCGGCTGCCGCCGAGGATTTTGCCCTGTTGCCTTAGCTGCCAGTAGAGCTTTGACTGCATCCCGTGCGTTTTCACGATGCCGAGCGACTCCGCCTGATTGAAGGTTTTACTGTCGAATGAGGCAAGGTCTTCGTTGTAAAGGGCCGCTTCACTGCTCCGCCCAACTACGATGGCGCTGCCCTTAGCCAGTCGCATGATGACCGTCCCAGTCACACGATGCTGAACTCGATTTATGAAAGCCTCAAGGTCTTCGCGCAGGGGATCGAGCCAAAGGCCTTTGTAGGCAAGCTCTCCCCACTCGCGGTCCACTGTGGATTTGAACTTCAGCTCCCCTGCCGTGCAGACGAGCGCCTCCAGTGCCCTGTGTGCGGCGACGATGACTACTGCGGCCGGGCACTCGTAGTTCTCTCGAACTTTCAGGCCCAAAATTCGATCTTCCATGATGTCGATACGCCCAACACCATGCTCGCCAGCGACCTTGTTCAGCTCCAAAACGAGATCGAGCGCACTGAGTCGTTTGCCGTCCAACGAGACGGGCACGCCATTCTCGAATCCTATTTGCAGAGTTCTGGGCGCGTCAGGACAGTCATTCAGACCTCGCGTCCAGTGGAAAATCTCCTCCGGCGGCGCGTAGTCCGGCTCCTCCAGGCGTCCGCCCTCGATGCTGCGTCCCCATAGATTTTCGTCCACGCTCCAGATTTTGTCCTTGGTGTGAGCGATGTCCAAACCGTGCGCATTGGCGTATTCGATCTCTTCGCTGCGAGTCCAGGGCTCGCGCGAACCGTTGGATAGGAGCCTGCCCTCACGCATGGGAGCGATGATCTCCGCATCCGGCATCAGAGTTCGCATAATGTACTCAAGGCGGAACTGGTCGTTGCCCTTGCCCGTGCAGCCATGGCCGAAGGCGTTGACGCCAAGCTCTTTTGCCTTCTCGACGGCCTTCAACGCAATGAGCGGGCGGGCGATGCTTGTGGAGATGGGGTAGCCCTGGTAGTCGCCATTGGCACGAACGGCAGGCCAGCAGAAATGCTCGACGAACATCTCCTTTGCATCTACTGTGTAGTGCTCAGTTCCCAGCCGGACAGCCCGCTCCTCAGCCAGCAGAATGTCATCGGCGGGCTGACCCACATCGACCGTAACCGTGATGACGTGGTCGAAGCCATACTCCTCCCGCATGAGGGGAATGCATACGGAGGTATCAAGCCCGCCCGAGTAGACTAGTACGATCTTCTTCATCTGTTCCTATTCCTTCAAGTTAACCGTTCGAATTTTATAGCCCGAGCATCAGAGCGACGAGAGCTTTCTGGGTATGCAGCCTGTTCTCCGCCTGATCCAGGATCACTTGTTTATGCCTGTCCATGACATCCGCAGTGATCTCCTCCTCGCGATGCGCAGGCAGGCAGTGGAGGACAATCGCATCGGGCTTGGCATAAGCCATCAGTGCGGCGTTGACCTGATAGGGCGCGAAAACGCGTAGCCGCTCGGTTCGCTCGCTCTCCTGACCCATGCTCGTCCAGACATCCGTGTAGACTACATCGGCATTGGCGACGGCTATTGCAGGATCAGACACGATCTCGATTTTGGCTCCAGTGCCTGCTTCGCCTCCTATGCGCTTTGCCTCCACGACATAGTTAGGGTCGGGCTGGTATCCCGGCGGGCAGGCGGCGGTAAGGTTCACTCCCACCTTCGCGCAGGCCAGAAGCAGGGCAGTGAGGACATTGTTGCCGTCCCCAATATAGGCCATTTTCAGATTATTGCCGAGCTTTCCCTTCTGTTCCACGATCGTCAGAAGGTCGGCGAATGCCTGCAAGGGATGCTCCATTTCACTTAGTGCGTTAATGACTGGAACGGTCGAGCTAGCTGCCAGCTCCATTACCGTCTCGTGCTTGAACGTCCTCGCGGCGATGGCATCCACCCAGCGGGACAGTCCCCCGGCGACATCCGATACCGACTCTCGTACTCCCAGCCCTACATCACCCGGAGCCAGATAGATCGCATGGCCCTTCATCTGAACCATTCCCGCTTCAAAGCTGACTCTCGTTCTCAACGATGATTTCTCGAAAAGCAACGCCAGGGTTTTCGGACGCGAGTAATAAGTTGATTTACCGCTATGCTTATGAAGTTTCAGGTCCGCCGCGACCTCCAGAACACTCTGTATCTGCTCGGCTGAGACATCGAACAGAGTGACCAGTGATTTCCCTCTCCATTTCGCGACATCAGATTTTATCAGTTTCTCGGCTTCGGGCCCGTTCGATCCCGACCTCGGCTTGCCTCCTGCCTCGATAGAGCCCTTTGTCTTCTGTTCAGCTTTCGGATCTGCCCCCTGAAGCTTTCTGACTGTGCTCCGCGTCTGCTCAAGCCCCGCATCTAGCCCAGCGAGCACGCGGGCAGCCAGTCCCTCTCGCTCCCTGATCAGTGCCAGCAGCAGATGCTCGGTTCCAATAGTCTTGTTCTCGAGCTTGCGCGCCTCCTCATAGGCGAGATCGATGACACGTTTTGTTCGGGGCGTCAGCTGTATCTCCCCCTCCGCACTGTGCTCACTGATCTCCACTTTGCTCTCGATTTCGCTGCGTACCTGAGGCAACGATATGCCCATGCTGA
>JANXLO010000247.1 GCA_025355115.1 Chthonomonadaceae bacterium | reverse complement strand
CTTGATTTTATCCCATCATCTACTTAACAAAACGTAATCTTTGGCCGTAACGAATTCGTCGCCGACAAACAGATTGCCAGGTGCGTTACTGCCCACGAAGCGGTAGGCCTCCCCGGGTAGGGAGCAATGCAACTCCTGCATGTTTTCGGCATTGAGCAGGTTGCCGCCTTCGCTGGCGAGCCCCGTTGCCACTGGCCACAGCAGAGCGCATAGCGCTGGAAGGAATTGGCGGATAGTCATGGCCTTTTCATTCCGGCAAAAACAGTCGATAGAGTCCCGCCTCATCCTCATCCCGCTGCTCGCAGGCCTGTTTTTTGCCGCCACCTTCACCGGCTACCTTACGAGCGGCAGCGATACGGAGAAGCCCTCCCCACCTGCCCCTCGGAGTACGCCCCTCTCTATCGAGACCTCCCGCAATGACGCCGTCGAACCCTCGGACAGCACTGCTCCAGTACGCAAAGACTCCCACACGGGGACCATTGATCCGGTTGTCAGCTATAAGGCTGCCATTGCACTTTTGCAGACCCACTACTACGGCCCCTCGATGGAGAGCAAATCGGTCCGACTGCTGACATATCAGGCAATTCGCGGGCTTCTGTTCAGTCTGCGAGACCAGTTTACCACCTTCCTCGACCCCCGAGAGTGGTCGCAGATGCAGGCTCTGACGAAAGGCGACTTCGAAGGCATCGGAGCCTATCTCGATCAGAAGGAGGGCGGATTCGTCCGCATCGTGCGGCCCATCGCCACCGGCTCTGCCGAGCGAGCGGGGCTCCAGCCCAACGACGCCATCACCGCCATAAACGGCGTTTCAATGCGAGGCAAAAGCCTCAACGACCTGGTGGAACTGATCAAAGGCCCCCTGGGAACGAAGATCCGTCTCGGAATTCAGCGCGGCGACAAGCGCATCAACGTCGTGGTGACACGCACAAGGATCGAGCCGCCGGTCGTGCAGCACTGGATGGAAGACCCTCAGTATCGCATCGGTCACATCGCCCTCTCCGAGTTCAACGAGAAGAGCATGGAGCAACTGAATGCAGCCTTCCGCGACCTTGAAAGGCAAAAAATGAAAGCGCTCGTCTTCGATCTGCGCTCCAATCCAGGCGGGCTCCTCGACACCGCGGTCTCTGTGGCCAGCATTTTTCTGCCATCCGAAGGCAGCACCGTGACCGAGCTGAACAGAAATGTCGTCATCCTCCGTGAAGGAGCCGGTCAGGAGAAGGGCATGAAGCTGCGTCCCTACGAGCACATTCATGGCCAGCTTCCGCTGGTGGTGCTGGTGAACGGAAGCAGCGCGTCCGCTTCGGAGATCGTCACTGGGGCGATCAAAGATTATGGCATCGGCACAATTTTGGGAGAGCGCACCTACGGCAAAGGGCGTGTTCAGACGCTCATTCCCATGGACGATCGGTCGGCGCTCCGCCTGACAACTCAGCTCTACTACCCTCCGCGACATGCCGACATCAATTTCAGGCGTGATGAGGAGGGGATGCGCATCCCAGGCACAGGCGGAATCGTGCCCGACATAGAGGTTAAGCAGTCGCAGGCATGGAAAGAGGAGAGCTTTTCCGATAAGGTGAACGATTTGCAGCTGCAGGCGGGCATCTGCTTTCTGCGAGCCAGACTTCAGAACAAGACGGTCGCGGAGGCGTTCGATGCCGCTAAAAAATATCCCATGCACTGAGCCTCAAGCAAATTTGAGAGCATAACGCTCGAGCGGACATGTGCTTTTGACGAGGAATGGGCGTGAACGCCTGTTCCTCTTTTGTCATGAAAGAGGAAAAGAGATTGAGTTGTTTCAGATCTCGGCATGGCTGGCTGAGAATGGCGAGCATTGGGTGCCTTCTGGCTAACAGCACGTTCAGTGGATGTCATAGCGCTCGGAACCGACTGCCAGTATCACCAGCCCCTGCTGGCAACTCTCCTGAAGGGATCGCTTCAGCCTCCGGGTCGACGCCGCACTATATCTCTCCGCTTGCCTACTGGAAGCCGACTCATGAGTTTCTCATTCATGCCCCCCGCAGCCTCGCAAAAGTCGCTCTCACCTTCGACGCCGGTCACGACGACCGTGCGGTTCAGCGCATTCTGGCAGTGCTTACAGAGCGCAAAGTCCGCTGCACGTTTTTTCTCACCGGTCAGTTTTGCGAGAAGTTCCCCCGCTCTTCCCGTGCCATTGCTGAGGCGGGAATGGAATTGGGCAATCACTCGTACAGTCATCCAAAGTTCTCGCGACTCAGTCCGGAGGAGGTCGCCTCACAGCTTGAGCGAGGCGAGGCAGCGATAGAGGCCGCCTGCGGCCACGGAGCCAAGCCTCTCTTTCGGTTCCCATACGGCGACAGCAACAGGCGATCTCTAGCGGCGGTAACGGCAGGAGGGTACCAGGCAATTCACTGGTCGCTAGACTCTCTTGATGCGTTCGGCAAACCGAAATCCGCAAACTTCGTCGCTGAGCGCTGCCTCAAACGCCTGAAGCCTGGCGACATTGTGCTGATGCATGTCTCTTGTCCCGGATCTGCCGAAGCACTGCCCCGAATCTTCGACTACCTGGATCGAATGGGTATCGAGGTAGTACCCATCAGTGAACTCCTGTTGGCGCAGAGGCAGACGGCATTGAGAACCGAGCCGTCCCGCTTCCGGGCACTCCGGAAGCTATAGGCCGCAGCACAAAGCTGAAACAATGGGAAGTCCCGTCTGTCAAGAGCGGGTATAATAGCGTTGAAAAATCTCTTTTCAACGCTCTCTTTTGCGTGTCCAAGAGGATAGTGAATCGCATGTCCCTGCTACTCCCTCACTCTCGCTGCACCGGTCGTTCACTGGCTTTGATCCTGATGTTGACCGCGGGTGCGCTCGGCGCGACTACGCTGCTTGCCGACGTTTCGCTCATTCGCGCCCGTCGCGGTCCATCTCCCCCGGTCGTCAATCATCGACTTATCATAAAGCCTAAACCGTCAAGCCCCAAGCCTCCATTGAAGTCCGGGTCTGTTCTGCTCAGTGGGAAATGGCAGAAGAGCTACGATCTCCTTGCCGGAAATGCCGTGGAGATCTCCGTTCATCTCGACAAGCCATCCGCGCTCCCGCCGAACGGACGGGTCGCAGTCGAATGGCGGCGCGACGGCGAGGTCGCTCCGACAGAGGTAAAGAGGCTTGATATTTCCGGCGCGCCAACTTCCAATTGGCGAAAGGTCCTCCACGCACTCGACAGCGATGTCTACTTGCTCTACCGAGCGCCTGTAGCTGGCCGCTATTCGCTTACACTCTATCCTGTCACCGACGAAATTGAGGTCGGAGAAGCAGGTACGCGATGGCGCGAGACTGGCAATGCAGCGCTGCTCGCGCTTGAATCTTCTCAGACTCCCTGGCAGGCAGGCACTATAGCTCCTGTCTCGGTTTCCGTCCGCCCCGTCCCAATGGGCGATCAGGCGGAGCAGGACAGGCTCCGCACCTATATAGAATGCAAGCCCAACGGCACACCGGAGCAGGCACAGACCATCACACTCACGCCCGGCGACGAGAGAAGGCATTGGGAGGTCACTGGCGGAGCGGACGAGTGTGAGTTTTTCGACAACGGGCGAGTCGGACAGTCCGGCGATGGCTGGTACAGACTGGACTATCGGGGCACGGAGCCACGACTGCTGACCGCTCAATTGAGCATGCCAAATCAGATGGTTGCCGCTCGGATACGCTGCTATGCTCTCGCTCCACCGCCCAAGCCCATCCTGTCAGCGCCGGGAACTGGCAAAGCGACCGCAAGCAGTAGCAGTGGCGCTTCCTGGAAGCCCGGAGACCCCCTTTTTCCTGTAGCCGAGTACGAAGAGGGCTTTGAGGAGAATGAGCGGGTTCACCAACAGGACGAAAAGCATCGCACTAACATCAGCAGGCTACTTCGGCCCGGTGGCGTCTACTTTCTGCGGGTGGAGGCGAATGCGCCCGGCTATCAGCTCCAGCTTCGAACCGTTAAGCCTGCGCCTTACACCGATCCGCGACAGGCGATCAGGCAGGGCATCTATGCGCAGATAGGTCAGGTGGACGCGTGGCTGACCAATCGCCCTCGCGGGGCAAGCGTTGAGCGGCGAATTCGCGACTCTGGCAATCTCCTCGGGACGCAGTGCATGAGCTGCCATACGCAGTCGGGCGTCTGGGGGCCAGCCGTTCCGTTCGCACTGGGATATCGTCCGGAGAACGTTCAGAACTACTGGCACCTGACGAATGTTATGTATGAGTGCTTGCGGCCCACCAATACCATAAAGGATGCCGCCAACAACACCAGTCTTGCCCCGCTAGATTTCGGGGACGGGCCAGCAGGGACTCGAGCGGCGGGCTACAATATCGTGAATGCAGAGCGCTACCTCGCGCCCTCCAAGCTGCATGCCAAGCAGCAGATTCGCACCGCAAACTACATGCTGGCGTCCGGCGACCCGGGAGGCATCAACGCAGCCGGGCCGGGCTCCAACGTGGGGGAAGTCGTCGTCTACCTCATGACGATCGAGGTTTTGAAGACCGCATGGGAGAAGACAGGCGATCCGAAGTATTTCCGCGCTCTCGAGGCACGGCTGCATCGCGTTCTGGAGGCAGCTCCGCGCTTCACCGACGACGTCGCCATTCGGCTTGATATATTCGGGCGCGTGGTTCCTCTGAAGGACTACCCGGCGATGGCTCTGCGAGCGGCGGAGCAGGAGAGGGCGGCGGGACAGCCTATCAAGTCTGATGCCGCAGCGACGGCGAAGCTCATCGAGCAGGCAAAGGCGCAGATTGCTCAGGATGAGAGCAGGATTCGCGCGATTCAGAATGCCGACGGAACCTGGGGCTTCAGCCCCGGCAAGTCACCTGATAACGGTACATCCTGGCAGGCAACGGACTCCAGTTCAGATCCCTCCCCCACCGCACTCGCCATTTCAGGCCTAACGAGCGTGGGCGCTGGCAAGGACGATCCTTCCGTGGCAAAGGGAGTGCGCGCACTGCTTGCCATGCAGAAGCCCGCCGGGCGATGGAATAAGGCCGCGCTTACCGGCTTCGTCACCACAGCCTACTCTCTTCATGCCCTCGCACGTCTCTACCCGGC